>NZ_JBEZWX010000043.1:0-58349 GCF_040637635.1 Streptomyces sp. NPDC028635
GGTGGGGCCGCACGAGCGGCCCCACCCGCCGGCACCGCGCGCGCCACCACCTGGGCGGCGCGCGCCGCCCTCCTCGCGCTGCTCGGCGGCATCCTGATCCCGCTCGTCGTCGCCGGGTTGCGCAGCGCGCTGTGGATCCTGCTCGGCCTGGCCGGGCTGGCGCTCACCTCGATCGGCGTCTGGTGGACGCTGGCCCACAGGGGGGTCGTGCGGGGGCTCGGCGTGGCCCTGGCCGTGGCCGCGCCGGTCACCGTGCTGAGTCTGTACGCCGCGCACGACATGCTCGGTCCGGCCGTCCTCTCCGCGGCCCTGCTGCTGTTCGCCCTCGCAGCGGCACGCAACGCCCTGACTCCGTCTCCCGCCCGCGCCCGGTCCGTGGCCGCGGACGCACCGACGACGGCGCCGCAGCGGCCGTGGATCCTCATGAACCCGCGCTCCGGCGGCGGCAAGGTCGGCCGCTTCCACCTGATCGACCGGGCCCTGGCCGCCGGCGCCTCGGTGACCCTGCTCGACCCCGGCCGGCAGGACGTGGCGGCTCTGGCCCGGCGCGCCGTCGCCGAGGGGGCGGACCTGCTCGCGGTGGCGGGAGGGGACGGCACCCAGGCGCTCGTGGCCCAGGTCGCCCATGAACACGACCTGCCCTTCCTGGTCGTACCCGCGGGCACCCGCAACCACTTCGCCCTCGATCTGGGTCTCGACCGTGACGACCCGGCCGCCGCGCTGGAGGCCCTGACGGACGGCGTCGAACGCCGCGTCGACCTCGGTTTCGCCGCCGACCGGGTCTTCGTCAACAACGCGTCCTTCGGCACCTACGCCGCCGTGGTCGGCGACTCCGCATACCGGGACGCCAAGGTCCACACCGCCCTGCGCGACCTGCCGGAGCTGCTCACCGCCGGCCCCGCAGGCCGGCTGCGCATGCGCTCCGGGGACTTCCACGCCGAAGGGCTGCAGGCGGTGCTGGTCAGCAACAACCCCTATCAGTACGCCGTCGGCCCCGGGAGGGGCCACAGGGGGAGCCTGGACTCCGGACTCCTCGGAGCGCTGTACGTCCACGTCGACAACACCGCGCAGGCGGCCCGCGCGTTCGGCCGGCACGGCGGCGGCCTCAACCGGCTGACAGCCACCGAAGTGGTCGTCGACGCCGACACCGCCGGCATCGAGGCCGGCATCGACGGCGAACACGTCGTCCTGTCCACACCTGTGGTCTGCCGCATCGTCCCCGGAGCGCTGCGGATTCGCGTTCCCCGCCGCTCCAGGCCCCCGAAGGACCACTCCGGGGTCGACTGGCGGCGCGTCCTGCGGCTGGCCGGGAACGCGCACCGGCACACGACACCGGCGACAACGGCACCACAGCAGCGGTGACACGACCCTGCGCCCCGTGACTGGGGCGCCCGTCTCGCGGCGACTTCGGCGCGCTGTCCCGGCATGACCTCGGTGCCCGTCGCGCGGCGCTGTCAGGAGTCGGCGACGGGGAGACGGCCCTCGCCGATGGCCTGGGTGAACGTGCTGAAGTCCTCCCGTGTCTGCCGGGCGTAGGCGAGAGCGAAGGCGGTGACGGCCCGCTCGAAGGAGGTGTCGTCGCCGAGGTAGGCGGCGATGGCTACGCGGTTGCCTGAGCGGGCGTGGCCGCGGGCCAGTACTCGGCCGCAGAGCCCCGCGTACTGCCGCATCAGGCCGGCGGACATGCCCTGGACGGACGCGGAACCCTTCATGTCGAGCAACTGCCGCCAGTAGAAGTGGCGTCCCGTGGGGCCCGTGGACCAGCCGAGGAAGATGTCGCCGAAGGCCTGGAGCAACTTCTGCCCTTCCACCACGCGTTGACCCTCGTGGGCGACGGGGACGTGCACATACGGAGTCAGGACCGAGGGTTCGGCTTCCTTGACCTGGAGCAGCAACAGCTCGCCCGCGGCCCGTCCTTGCAGCAACAGCAGGAAGCAGCGGGTGCCGACGCTGCCGATGCCGACGACCTTGCGGGCCGCGTCCACGATCCGGAACCGGCCCAGCAGGCGCTGCTGCGCCGCCGGAAGGCTGCCGCGGTAGTCGTCGAAGACGTACTCGACGGTGGACCGGTCCGCCGGGCCGACCGGTTCGATCAGCGGCGGCTCGTGGACGAAACGGGGTGTGCCGTCGGGGCCGGCTTCGGTGAGCTTGGCGACGGCCTTGCCGCTGTCGGTCTCCCGGGCGCGGTCCAGGGTGCGGTGGAGCCTGGCGCGTTGCAGCGAGTTGCCGACCTCCTGGAGGAGGTCGTCGGCGGCGATGTGCTCGTACCAGACGGCGAGCTCCGTCGCGGTGGCGAGTTCACGCAGGTGGGTGCGGTAGCTGCGGGCTGCCTCGGTGGCCGCCGCGGCGGCGGCCTCAGCCGAGGCGTCGTTGTCGTGGGCGGCCACGGCCAGGCTGGTGGCGAGTCGTTTGACGTCCCACTCGAAGGGGCCGGGCAGGGTCTCGTCGAAGTCGTCGAGGTCGAAGACGAGACGGCGTTCCGGGGAGGCGAACAGCCCGAAGTTGGACAGGTGCGCGTCGCCCGAGAGCTGGACGGTCAACCCCGTGTCCGGCACAGCGGCCAGGTCGGCCGCCATGACCGCGGGGGTGCCGCGGTAGAACGCGGACAGGGAGCCGGCCATCCGGCTGTAGCGGATCGGCACCAGTTCGGGGATGCGCGGTCCGGCCTCCTCCTCCAGCATGGCCACGAGACCACGCCGCTGCGGCGAGGGGGCCCAATCACCCTGCTGGGGCAGGGGAACGCGGCTACGGGCGGCCAGACCGCCTGCGGCGGTGTCGTCGGATGCGGAGGGGGTCTCGCCTGCGGAACGAGGGGCGATGGACACGAGGCGGCTCCTGCGGGGTGGATCTGTCGCGCGGCGTCATGGGGCACGGGTCTGCTCGGTCGTCCACACGAAGGCTTCGGTGAGGAAGAGCGATGACCGCCGGAGCCGGTCAAGAAGCGGTGGCTGCTGCTCCCTGGTGCTCCGCCGGAGTCGCAGGCCATGGTCCGCGAGCCATCCGCAGGAGGGCCTCGCCGTCGGCCGGCGGCCTGTTCGAAGGCTCCGCATCAAGCCTGCCATGCCTGTGGCCGACCGCCACTTCGGGAGCGGACGCCGACGCCGGGCGGCACGACCGTGCCGGGACAGCGGAGGGGATCGGCGTCAGAATGGGAGGGGGCTTGTTGTCGCCACCGGACCGGGAGGCTTCCGTGAAAGATCTCGAGTTCGAACACAAGCGCACGCTGTCGCGAGCCCAGGCCGCGGACCAGCTCGACGCGCTTTCGGCCGCGCTCCGCCGTGGTGGCCAGGCCGAGCTGGAGCTCGGTCCCGGAACCCTCACCCTGCGGATCCCCGACGAACTGCGCACGGAGATCGAAGTGGAGCTGGAGGACGGCGAGGTCGATCTGGAGATCGAGCTGTCGTGGCACACGAAACAGCCGGACCGGACTCCCCAGGCCGACGACTGACGGGTGTCCCGATCATGCGGCCAGGCCGGTCCCTTCAGCGCGGCGACCGGCGGGCCCGGTATGCCGGGCAGAGCACACCTCGCTCAAAGAAGCGTCGCCACAGCCCGGTTGCCGCATCATCCCGGGCCAGGTGCTCGTGCACCGGTGCCTACCTCATCCTGTGACTCCAGCGAGGTTCGACGGAGTCCCACTCGTGTCCCCATGCGGCGACGCGCCGTCGGTCCAGCCGGCCTCGGGCCAGTGCTCCCGCACCCACGGCCAGACCCGCAAGACCGAGACCCGCGCCGGTGGCGAAGAGGGCCGCCTGGAGGGCCGCCTCCGCCCGAGTCGGTGGCTCGGCGACGGGCCGGCCGGCTGCGTCCAGCCACACCTTCACGCGCGCGCCGGCCCTGGTGCCGGGGGCGACGGGAGTGCGTCCCAGACGCCGGCTGCCGTCGGGGGCGTGCCAGCGGACCACGGTCGGCACAGGCTCGCCCTGACCGGACGTCCGCGCGTCGGCCCGAGGGGCGTCGGCGACCAGGACGGCGCTGGTCGGACGGCGCTCGTCGCGCTGCCGGGCGAGGACATCGCCGGTGGCGCGCGCGGTCAGCGTGCCCACCACGGCGCCGCCCAGGACGATGACCGCCCACACGGCCAGGACGAGCCACGCCTCCAAGACGTCGTCGCGCCGTTTCAGCGGGTTGGCTCGCCAGCGCCACAGAGGTCCGGTTCCGCGCACGGCGCTCACCACCCCTCGCGCTGCTTCCCCGTCGTGCCTGCGCTGATCGAGCGCGAGTGCGGCAACGTCGCATCCGGCGACATCCCGGCTCCCAGTGCCACCAGGGGACCGGCGTGGATCTCGAAGACGTCCGCGAGGCGTGCGTAGCGCAGGATCCGCAGGAACCCCGGATCGTCGGAGACGAGCCGGAGCCGGCCCCAGCGGGCCAGAACCCGGTTCCTCGCCCGGCACAACACGCCCAGCCCGGCGCAGTCGATGAAGGACACCCCGCGCAGGTCGAGTACGACGTCCGGCCGGCGCCCCGCCGTCAGCTCATCCAGCCGAGCGGCCAGGGAGGGTGCCGTGAGCATGTCGAGGTCGCCCCGGACCTCCACCAGCGTCGTGCCGCCGACGACGCGGGCGCCGCGCTCAGGGGCGGACGGGGCATGGGATGCGTCCATGGCCGAAGACAACCTCCTCGGACCTCTCCGCCGGAAGGGCCGATCGGCCCACGTCTCAGGCGGGCACGGCCCGGCGGGGCGCCTGCGCGGCCCGGGGACCGTCGGCCGGCCACCGGGGGCCGACCGGCCCAAGCGGCACCTCCACGCCTCGACGACGCTGGAGACGCGGGGAACTCCCGCAGCGCGGAGGAGAGGGAACGCCATGAAGGGTTACGTCTTCCACGGCCCCGGCCGGTCCTCCTGGGAGGACGTGCCGGACCCGGTCGTCAAGGAGCCGGCCGACGCGGTCGTACGAGTGGACTGCGTCACCATCTGCGGGACCGACCTGCACATCCTGAAGGGTGACGTGCCCGAGGTGTCACCCGGTACCGTGCTCGGCCACGAGGCCGTCGGGACGGTCGTCGAAACAGGCCCCGACGTGCGCACCGTGCGGCCGGGCGACCGGGTCCTCGTCTCCTGCATCACCGCCTGCGGCCGGTGCCTCTACTGCCGCAGGGCGATGTACGGCCAGTGCCGGGGCGGAGGCGGCTGGATCCTGGGCCACCTGATCGACGGGACCCAGGCGGAATACGTCCGCGTGCCGTTCGCCGACCTCTCCGTGCACCCGCTGCCCGAGACCCTCGCCGACCAGGACGCGGTGCTGCTCGCGGACATCTTCCCGACCGCCTACGAGGTCGGCGTCCTCAACGGGCGTGTACGGCCCGGTGACACCGTCGCCGTCGTCGGCGCGGGCCCCGTCGGGCTCGCCGCGATCGCCACCGCGCGTCTGTACTCACCCGAGCGGATCATCGCGGTCGACCCGGCCGCCGCGCGCCGCGAGGCGGCCCGGCGGTTGGGCCCCGACGCGGTCGCGGACCCGGCGGAGGCACCCGACGAGCTCACCGCCGACCTGACCGGCCAACTGGGCGCCGATGTCGTCATCGAAGCCGTCGGCATTCCGGAGACCTTCGAACTGTGCACCCGCATGGTGCGACCGGGCGGATGCGTGGCCAACGTGGGCGTGCACGGCAGGCCCGCCACGCTCCACCTCGAAGACCTGTGGATCAAGAACGTGACCATCACCACCGGCCTGGTCGACACCCACTCCACGCCGACCCTGCTGCGCATGGCGACGGCGGGCCGGCTGCCCACACCGGCCCTGATCACCCACACCTTCCCCCTGGAGCGCATGGAGCAGGCGTACGACGTGTTCGGCCGGGCCGCCGAGACCGGCGCGCTCAAGGTGGCACTGGGTGCGCAACCGCCCACGGACCTGGCCGTCCGCGCGGACTGAGAAAGGAAGTGAGCACCATGGCCGACCGGCACACCGTTCCGGGCCCGGTGCGTGACATTCCGGTGGGTGACCTCGGACGCCGCCTCGCACTGCGCCGCAACCAGCTCCGACTCACCCGAAAGGACACGGCCGCCCGTGCCGGCATGGCCACCGGCTACCTGCGTCACCTGGAGGAACACCCCGACGCGGTACCGAGCGCCGGGACGTTGCTGCGGCTGGCAGGAGCGCTGGAGACGACGGTGACCGAACTGACCGGAGGCAACGCCGAGCGGCCACCGGGGCCCGGCCGGGCCGTCCGCGGTGCCGACCTGCGCCGGCTGGACGCCGAGGAGTGCTGGGCGCTGCTCGGCAGCCACGGGGTGGGCCGGATCGCGGTGCCCACGGTCGAGGGGCCGGCGATCGTGCCCGTCAACTACAGCGTCGTGGACGGCTCTGTCGCGTTCCGTACCGGACCGCACGCGACACCCGCCCGAGCGGCGGGCCGCCGTGTCGCCTTCGAGGTCGACCGCGTCGACGAGGCGTTCAGCCGCGGCTGGAGCGTCCTCGTGCGGGGCACCGCCCGGGCGGTCACCGACCCCGGCGAAGTGCGCCGGCTGGCCGAGCGGGCCCACGGCGAGCCCTGGGCCGGCGGGCAGCGTCCGCTCTGGCTGCGCATCGACGCGACCGGCATCAGCGGACGAAGGATCACGGTCTGACGGACGGCCGCCGGGTCGGAGACGGACACCCCATGTACCGCAACGACGGATTTCGTGAACTCGACCGGCAGGAATGTCTCCGGCTGATGGCGAAGGTGCCCGTGGGCCGCATCGTCCACACCCGGGGCGCGCTGCCCGCCGTCCTGCCGGTCACCTTCTGCCTCGAGCCCGACGGCACGGTCGTGGTGCGGACTCCCGCCGCGTCGGAACTCGTGCGCGCGGTCGACGGCACGGTGGTCGCGTTCGAGGTGGACGAGATCGACGTCGTACGGCAGAGCGGCTGGAGCGTGGTCGTCACCGGAACCGCCTCGGTGGTCACCGATCCCGCCGAGTACGAGCGCCTGGTGCGCACCGGACCGCGGTCCTGGGCGTCCTCCCGGCACGAGGTGTACATCCGGGTGTCGTCGGAACTGGTGACGGGGCGTGAGCTGGTCGCCGGCCGCGGCCTCCAGGACCGTACCCGCTGACAGCGCACCACCTGGGACGTTTCGTGGTCCTCCCGTGGCCGGGCGGCTACCGTGGCACATGAGGGGTCGGCGGCCCGCACGGCGAGCGGATCTGGAGGACCACGCGTGGCAGGCTCCGAGGAGAAGGCGGCCCGCGTCCGGTTGCCGCAGCTCAAGCTGGACGAGCTGCTGGCCGAGTTGCAGGCCCGGCTGGACGCTGCCCGCGGCACGCGGGACCGGGTGCACAGCCTGCTGGAGGCGGTGCTCTCCGTCGGGCGGGAGCTCGAGCTGGAGCAGGCCCTGCACAGCATCGTCGAGGCCGCCGCCGTGCTGGTGGACGCCGAGTACGCCGCTCTCGGAGTGATCGGCCCGGACGGAACACGACTCTCGGCGTTCCACACCATCGGCGTCAGCGCGGAGCAGATCGCGCAGATCGGTCCGTTCCCCGAAGGGCACGGCATCCTGGGGGAACTGATCCGCAACCCGGAGCCGCTCCGCCTGCCGAAGCTCTCCCAGCACCCCGCCTCGTACGGGTTTCCGCCCCACCACCCGCCGATGAACAGCTTCCTCGGCGTGCCGATCCGGGTCCGCGAGAAGGTGTTCGGAAATCTGTACCTGACCGAGAAGCGCGGCGGTGCGGAGTTCGACGAGGAGGACGAGTCGGTCCTGTCGACCCTGGCCGTGGCCGCCGGCGTCGCGATCGACAACGCCCGCCTCTATGAGGAAGCCCGGCTGCGGGAGCGCTGGCTTCAGGCGAACGCCGAGATCACGCACACGCTGATGTCCGGCAGCGACCAGACCGAGGTGCTCCGCCTGATCGCGGAACGCGCCCGCGAGATCGCCGGCGCGGCGCTGGCCGTGGTGGCCATGCCGATGGAGGGCACAGGGTCGCTGACGGTCGAGCTGGCGATCGGAGCGGAGGCGGAGCGCCACCGGGGACTGGTCCTGCCGGTCGAGGGCAGCCTGATCGGTGAGGCCTTCTCCACCGCGGCCCCGGTGACCAGCGGTGACGTCTCCCATGACGAGCGGGTCTCCGCCGGCCCCAGGCGCTTCATCGGGCTCGGTCCGGCGGTGGCCGTGCCGATCGGCACGGCCGAGGGCGTACGCGGTGTGGTCCTCCTCGTGCGGGAGGCCGGGCAGACGGTCTTCTCCAGCAAGGAGATCGGTCCGCTGCAGGGCTTCGCCGCACAGGCGGCGGTCGCCATGGAGCTCGCCGAGCGCCGCCGTGACGCCGAAGAGATCGCGGTCCTGAAGGACCGGGACCGCATCGCCCGCGATCTGCACGACCTGGCGATCCAGCGGCTGTTCGCGACCGGGATGACCCTGCAGAGCGCGGGCCGGTTCATCGAGCACCCGGAGGCCGGCGAGCGCGTCGTGCGGGCCGTGGACGATCTGGACGAGACGATCAAGATCATCCGTTCCACGATCTTCGGCTTGCGGGCCCGGGAGGCCGACCACGGATCCGGCCTGCGCGCACGGGCGGTGCGGACGGCCGGCGACGCGGTGCCCGCGCTGGGCTTCGCGCCCAGTCTGCGCATGGAAGGCCTCCTGGACACGCATGTGCCCCGGGAGATCGCCGACCAGGTGGTCGCCGTGCTGTCCGAGGCGTTGACCAACGTCGGCCGGCACGCCCGGGCCGACCGAGCGGACGTGGTGCTGGAAACCGACGGCCGAGAGGTGCGGCTGACCGTCACCGACAACGGTGTGGGCATTCCTCCGGAGGGCCGGCGCAGCGGTCTGCGCAACATGGCGGAGCGAGCCGAGCAGCTGGGCGGGACCCTGGGATGGCGGGCGGCCGAGAGCGGGGGCACACAGCTGGAGTGGCGGGTTCCACTGCCCGCGGAGTAACGGCGTGGTCGTGGTCGTCGGGCCGTACGCAGTCGCGTAGGCCACGAGTAGGTCCCCGGCCCCGGCGCTCCAGGCTCAGCGGCGCCGCTGATCGGCCGGTTCGGTCTGTTCCAGATGGGTGGCGAGTACCGCGGCCTGCACCCGGCGCTGCACGCCCAGCTTGGCGAGCATCCGGGAGATGTGGTTCTTGACCGTCTTCTCGGACAGGTAGAGGCGCTTGCCGATCTCGCGGTTGGTGAGCCCGTCACCGATCAGCGCAAGGATCTCCCGCTCACGGTCGGACAGCCCCGCCAGCTCGGGCGGGACGTCGGTGGCGGCCGTGGACTCCGTGCGCAGTGAGCGCATCAGCCGGGCCGTGGTCGCCGGATCGAGCATCGACTGGCCGGAGGCGACCGTGCGTACCGCCGACACCAGGTCCGAGCCCCGGATCTGCTTGAGCACGTAACCCGACGCACCGGCCATGATGGAGTCCAGCAGGGCCTCCTCGTCGTCGAAGGAGGTCAGCATGAGAACGCCCAGTTCGGGCATGCGGCTGCGCAGTTCGCGGCAGACGGTGATGCCGTCGCCGTCCGGGAGGCGTACGTCGAGGACGGCCACGTGCGGCCGCACCGCGGGCACCCGTGCCAGCGCGTGGTCGGCGTTCGCGGCGTCGCCGACGACGCAGATGTCCGGCTCGGCCTCCAGCAGGTCGGTCAGTCCGCGTCGTACGACTTCATGATCGTCCAGGAGGAAGACGCGGATGGGGTGCTGCGCCGTGAAGGTGCGTTCCTCGCTCATGCCGACCTCGCTCCTCGGTGCGCGGTGGTCAGCCGACCGCCGCTCAAGAACACGATCGTCGCTCGGCCGGCCCGAAGGCGCCAGGGCCGATCGGCCCTGGCAGACCGGTCGGGGTCACCGGGGCCCGGGCTGGTCCAGCTCGAACCGCACGTCGACCACCCCTTCGACGGCCCGTACCAGCCGCGCCGCCACCGGCACCAGGGAACGGTCCCGGATCCGGCCACCGAGGCGGACGACCCCGTCGTCGACGTCGACGCGGACGTCGGACGCCGGCTCGGGGAACAGGTAGGCCGTCACCTCACGCCGGTACCTGCTCGGCGATGTCCTCGTCATCGCGCAGAAACACCTTCAGCAGGTCGGCGCGGCTGACGATGCCCAGCAGACGGCCGGTGTCGTCGACGACGGGCAGCCGCTTCACGCGGGCCCGCGCCATCACGCGTGCCGCCTGGGCGAGGGTGGCGCCGGGAGCGACGGTGATCGCGGGGGACGTCATCAGGTCCCGGGCGGCATCCGAACCGGCCTTGGCGAGGTCGGCCAGGCGGCGCAGCTGGGTGCGGCGGTCGGGGTCCCGGTCGCGGAACTCCTCCTTGGGCAGCAGGTCCGCCTCGGACACGATGCCGACGACGCCTCCCGAGCCGTCCACGACGGGCAGAGCGCTCACCCGGCGGTCCCGCAGCGTACGGACGATGTCCTTGAACGGGGTTTCCAGACCCACGGTGACCACCGGGCGGGTCATGACGTCGCTGACGATGTGGGCGAAGCCGTATGCCGCCTGCGCCTCGGCGCCCGTGCCGTTCTCGATCCCGGACGCGGTCATCGCGAGCCTCCGCTGCCGTAGGGGCCGTACAGGTCAAGCAACCGCGTGCGAGCGGCGTGCAGCCGCCGGGCGACCACGCCACCCACCCACTGTGTGATGCTCCGGCCGAACTCGGGGTCGGCCTCGCACAGCGCGCGCACCACGGTGGCGTCGAACTCGTAGGCACGTACCGGGGTTGCCGCCTCCGCTCCCAAATGCCACCGGTGCGGAGCGAACAGCCAGGACCAGCCGACGAGCTCGTTGTGGCCGAGGCATTCGATGACGGCGGCCCGGCGGCCCGGCACCTTCATGTCGAGGTCGACCGTGCCGGTCCGGATGATCCAGAACCGGTCGGCGTGGCGGCCCTCCTCGAAGAGGCGGGCGCCCATCGGGAAGGCCACCTCGCGGGCGACCCCCATCAGCCGCTGCCGGTGCTCGGCGGGCAGCGCCCGCGGCATGCTCGTCGTGACGGGAGCGTTCATCGCGCGCCTCCAGAGCTCCGTGGCCTTCTCACCTCAGCGTCGTCGCCCGTGGCGAGAGGTGCCATGGGCCGTATGGCCTCCACGGGGGCCGACCGGCGGCCGGCCGGCGTGGGCCGGTCGGTCCCGGCACGGGACGTGCGGCCCCTGGGGCGGTGACCGTTTCGCCGCGAGGCTGGGAGCAGAAGCGGTTGAAGAGGAGGCACCATCATGGTCGACACCGTTGTCGTAGGGCTGGACGGTTCCCGCGAGAGCCGGACCGCCGCCGAGTGGGCGGCGCGCGAGGCGAACCTGCGGGGCCTGTCGCTGACGATCGTGCATGTGTCCGAACCGGTCCCGCACCCCTGGGCTCAGGCACCTCTGCTGGGTGGAGAGACGCGGGCTCAGTGGTGCGAGCGGATCCCCAGGGAATCCGCGGAGGGTGTTCGTCTCCGTCACCCAGGAGTCGACGTCAGCCTGGTGCGGTTGTCCGGCAGGCCGGCCGAGCTGCTGACGGCCGCCGCCGAGGACGGCGAACTCCTCGTTCTGGGCTCCCGCGGCTTGAGCGGAGCCGCAGGCTTCCTGGTCGGGTCCGTCGGACAAGCGGTGATCGCACACACCGACGTGCCCGTGGTGGTCGTGCGGGCCGGTGAGCAGGCCGCCGACGAACATGAGAGCGACCCCGCGGGGATTCCGTCCGCGGCCACCGCCTACCGGCCTGTGATCGTCGGTGTCGACACGCAGAAACCCGCCGACGACGTGATCGGCTTCGCGTTCGAGGAGGCCGACCGCCGCCGCACCGGCGTCCGGGCCGTCCACGCCTGGTACCTGCCGGCCTACTACGGTTACGGCCTCTCGTTCGACGCCTCCCTGCACGACGAGATCGTGCGGGAGAAGGCGGCGGAACTCGCCGAGGTTCTGCGGCCGTGGCGGCAGAAGTACCCGTCCGTGGAGGTGAGCGAGGAGTCCCGGACCGGCAGCGCCGCCGACCGTTTGGCCGACGCCGCGCGCCACGCGTCGCTGGTGGTGGTCGGCCGCCGTGTCCGGCACAACCCCGTCGGCGTGCACATCGGCTCCGTCACCCACGCCGTCCTCCACCACGCGACCGCCCCCGTCGCGGTCGTGGCACATGAGTGACCGCGCTCCTCCCCGGGGCTCGTCTCAGCAGAAAGGGTGAGGAGGATGGAACTCCCCGTCGTCGTCGGAGTGGACGGTTCCGAGCCGAGCCTGAGGGCCACCGACTGGGCGGCCGACGAAGCCGTCCTGCGGGGGCTGCCGCTGCGTGTGGTGTATGCCTCGCTGTGGGAGCGGTACGAAGGCTCCGCGTCGGCCGAAGGTCTGGCCGAGCCCGCGGAGGAAGTACTGGCCGCGGACATCGTCGACACCGCTGCCCGGCGGGCTCGGCAGCGGCAGCCCGATCTGAAGGTGACCACCGAGCGGGTGCCGGACGAGGGGGAGCAGGTGCTGGTGTACGAGAGTGCCGGCGCGACGCTCGTGGTCGTCGGCAGCCGCGGCCGTAGCGGCATCGCCGAGACGCTGCTGGGCTCGGTGAGCACGGCTGTCGCCGCCCGCGCCGAGTGCCCGGTCGTCGTACTGCGGGGCAGCCACGACAACCAGGCGGCCGGTGCGGTCCGGGGCCGCGTCGTGGTGGGCGTCGGAGACGGCGCCGAGGTGAGGGCCGTCGTGGCCTTCGCCGCCGAGGAGGCCCGGTTGCGAGGCGTGCCCCTGCACGCGGTGCGGGCGTGGAAACGCCCGGCGCACGAGCCGGTCGGCCACCCGCTCCTCGCCGGAGAGCCCGCCCAGGCCTACGAGCAGCGGGCTGCCGACGCGCTGGAGGACGCGCTCGCGGCCCTCGCGCCGGAGCCGGCCGTGTTCCGGCGCACCGCCGAGGGACACGCCCGCCGGGTCCTGGCCGCCGCTTCGCACGACGCCGACCTGCTGGTCGTCGGCGTGCGGCGGAGGCCGGACCACTACGCGCCCCACCTGGGGCGGACCGCCCACGCGGTGCTGCACCACTCCGCTTGCCCGGTGGCCGTCGTGCCCCACCGCTGACGCTCGGCCGTGCCATGGGGGCCGACCGGCCCCCGGCCACCGCCATGCGGCCCATGGGCGTACCCCCTCCACCACGGGACGCTCGAAGCGGTGCGAAGGCACACAAGGAGGTCGGCGATGAAGGACGACATGGTCAGCCACGTACCGGTGCACGCCCTGCTGACCGACGGAACCACCGTGTGCATCCGCTCCGCGCGGCCCGACGACCATCCACGCGTACGACGCCTGTACGGGGACATGTCACCGGAGAACATGCGGCTGAGGTTCTTCGCGGTGAGCCCGGCGTCGGCGGCGGCTGCCGCCGACCGCGCGTGCGGTCCGCCCCGGCCCGGCTACCGGGCGCTGGTCGCGGAGCGGCACGGGCACCTGCTGGGGCTGGCCGAGTACGACACCGGCGGCAGCGGCGCCGAAGCCGAGATATCCGTCGCTGTGGCGGACGGGCTGCACCACCGTGGCGTGGGCACACTGCTCCTGGAGCATCTGGTGTCGGCCGCCCGCGCCGAGGGCGTCACCGCTTTCACCGCGGACGCGCTCAACGAGAACCACGCCATGCTCGAAGTCTTCGCCGACCTCGGGCTGCGCACGGCCCGCCACTTCGACGGTCCCGAGGTGCACTGCGTCATCGCGCTCGACGCGAGCGACACCTACCTGTCGGCCGTGGACGAACGCGGGAGGGCCGCCGACATCGCCAGCCTCACCCCGCTGCTGCGGCCTGACACGGTCGCTGTCGTCGGCGCGGGGCGCCGTCCGGGCTCGGTGGGCCGCGCGATCCTGCACCACATCAGGACCGGAGGCTTCACCCACCGCCTGTTCGCCGTCAACCCGGCCGCTGCCTCCGTCCTCGCAGTGCCTTCGTGCCCCTCCGTGAGCGACCTGCCCGTCCCACCGGACCTCGCGGTCGTCGCCGTACCCGCCGCCGCGGTGCCCGCCGTCGCCGAGGAGTGCGGAAAGAGCGGTGTGAGGGCCCTGCTCGTCGTCACCGCAGGACTCGACGCCGACCAGTCGCGGGTGGTCCTGGCGGCGTGCCGCAGTCACGACATGCGGCTGGTCGGGCCGAACTGCCTCGGCATCTCCAACACCGAGCCGAACGTCAGCCTGGACGCCACCTTCGCCGCCGGCCATCCACGCCCCGGCACCGCGGGCGTGGCCGTGCAGTCCGGCGGCGTCGGCATCGCCCTGCTGGACGGGCTGTCGCGGCTGGGGATCGGCGTGTCCTCCTTCGTCTCACTCGGTGACAAGTACGACGTCAGCGGCAATGACCTGCTGCAGTGGTGGGAGAGCGACGGCCGCACCGACCTGGCCCTGCTCCACCTGGAGTCCTTCGGCCGGCCCCGGGCCTTCTCACGTACCGCCCGCCGCGTCACGCGCCGGATGCCCGTGCTGACGGTCGACGCCGGGCGCACCGACGCCGGCCGGCGGGCCGCCGCCTCGCACACGGCTGCCGCCGCGACCCGCACCATGACGCGCCAGGCCCTGTTCACCCAGGCCGGCATCACCGCCACCCACTCGATCGGCGAACTCTTCGAGGCGGCGGCCCTCTTGCACGCCCAGCCGCTGCCGGACGGATCCCGCGTGGTGATCGTCACCAACGCGGGCGGAGCCGGCGTCCTCGCGGCCGACGCGTGCGCGGAGGCCGGCCTGTCGGTGCCGTCACCGGTTCCGGCCCTGGCCGACGACCTGCTCGCCGTGCTCCCTGACGGTGCCGCCCTGGACAATCCGGTGGATGCCGGCGCAGCCGTCACCGAGGACCAGCTCAGTGCCTGCCTCGACCGTGTCACACGCTCCAGGGACGCCGACGCGGTCCTCGTCGCCCTCGTGCCCACCGCGCCGGCCGCGGCGACCGGCGACGATCTCGTACGCGCCGTCACCGGCGTCGTGGGCCGGGGGAGGAAGCCGGTCGTCCTCGTGCGGCTCGAACAGGCCCTGCCCGTCGAGTTGCTGCCCGCCTCGGAGGACACCCGGGTGCCGTCCTACGCCGAACCCGGGGCCGCCGCCCGGGCGCTGGCCCACGCGGCCCGCCGGGCGGCCTGGCTGGCGAGGCCGGCGGGAACCGTACCGGCCCTGCCGGACGTGGAGACGGAACGGGCCCGGCATCTGGTGGACGCGTACGTGGACGCCCACCCGGACGGCGGCTGGCTGGAGCCGGGCGAGTGCGCCGACCTGCTCGGCTGCTACGGCATCCCGCAGTCGCCCTGGGCCTGGGCCGATACCGAGGACGCCGCCGTCCTCGCCGCTCAGCGGCTGCGCGGGCCCGACGGCCGGGTGGTGCTGAAGGGACACCGGCCCGGGCTGCTGCACAAGAGCTCCCGGCGTGCCGTCCTGCTGGACCTGCAGAACGACGCGCAGGTGCGTGCGGCCTACCGGGACCTTCGGGTCCGGTTCGCCGGCAGGCTCACGGGAGTCGTGGTGCAGCCACTCGCCGACCGCGGCATCGAACTGTTCGCCGGTGTCGTCCAGGACGACGTGTTCGGCCCGTTGGTGCTGTTCGGCTCGGGGGGCACCGCGACCGAGGTCCTCGCCGACCACGCCGCCCGGCTCGCCCCGCTCACCGACCATGACGTCCACGACCTGATCACCGCTCCGCGATGCGCCCCGCTCCTGCTGGGAGGCGAAGGGCGCGCACCCGTCCATCTCGCGGGGCTGGAACAGGTGTTGCTGCGGCTGTCGCGGATGGCGAGCGATCTCCCGCAGCTGGCCGAGTCGGACTTCAACCCGCTGCTCGCGACGCCGGGTGAGGTCAGTGTCCTCGACGCCCGGGTGCGCGTGCAGCCTCGCCGGCCGCGCGATCCGTACCTGCGGCGGCTGAGGTGAGGAGCAACAAACCCCATGGGACAGGCGCCGGTCACCCGGCCGCGCCGACCGTGACGAAAGGACGGCACCTCATGAGCGCGAATGTGCTGGTCGCCTACGGGACGACCAACGGCTCCACCGCACGCATCGCCGAGACCGTCGCCGATGTGCTGCGCAAGGAAGGACTGACGGTCCGGACCGCACCGGCAGCGACGGTGAGCGATGTGACCGGTTACGACGCCGTCCTCGTCGGCGGCGCCCTGTACGCCGGACGCTGGCACAAGGACGCCCGCCGGTTCGTGCGCCGCAACCGGCGCGCCCTGCAGGAGCGCCCGGTGTGGCTGTTCAGCAGCGGGCCGCTGGACCCCTCGGCCTCCGAACGGGACATCCCGCCGGCGCCCGCGGTCCGGCGCACCATGCTGCGGCTCGACGCCCGGGACCACGTCACCTTCGGCGGCTGCCTGGAAGAGGGCGCCAAGGGGCGTATCGCCCGGATGATCCTGCGCAACGGCAAGGGCGGCGACTTCCGCGACTTCCCTCGCATCGAGGCGTGGGCGGCGGGGGTCGCTGCGGACATCGCCGCGGACACCAACAGTCAGGGGCTGTCCCAGCCGATCACGCTGCCGGAGCCGTGAGGCTCTTCCACCCGATGCCACCGCAGAGCCTGAGTGCCGGCGGGGTGGGTGCCGTCAATACGCCTGCTCCGCCCCCAAGAGGCGTCCACACGTGCAGGCCCGCCCAGGCGGTTGGCCGATGCCGCAACGAACGTCGCCGGCCGCGCATTTCCGGCTGACACCGCCAAACAGCATGCTCTACGGTCTCTTTACCAGTATCCAAAGCGCGCCAAGGGGGCTCGGGTGGACGGTGTGGACTCCGATCTCGTCAGGGTGAACGTGTTCGTGCCTGCGGATCCGGATCTGGTCGCCGGCGCGCAGGAGGCGTTCGAGGCTGCCGCCGGCGTCGGAAAGGGCATCGACGCTCGCGGGACCGTACCCCTCGGGGATGTCCTGCTGATCGGTTCGGTCGCGACGCACGCCCTCGCCTACCTGGTCAACACGTTACGCAAGGCATGGAGCAAGGGCGTCGTGATCGACGCGATCGGCCGGCAGCTCACGGTGCGGCAGGACCCGGCACTGCCCCGTGGCCTGGTCGTCGTGCGTTCCAAGACCGGTGATGTGACAGTACGGGACGGGGTCGGGTTGACCGACGTCATCGCGGGGGCGCTCCCCTCGCGCGGTAACGGCAGCGCAGACGCCGCAGGACCGGGCAGTGCCTGATCCGGGGCGCAGCAGCCTGTTCGCCGAACAGCAGAGTCACGAGCTCGCCGCAGAGGCACGGGAGATGAGCAGGGTTTTCGCCGACTCCTCTCATCTGCGGTGGATCACGGGCGAAAACGATCCGGAGCGCGCTTGGGAAGGCTACTTCGCCTACACTCAGCCGCAGGTCAGGGCGGTTCTCGATGAGCTGCTCGCGACGTTCCCGCCGGAAGATCGTGCCGAGGCGCTCCAGCTCGCCGGTGCGGTGGAGGCCTTCTGTCTTCCGTCGAAAGCTGTGGAGTCACGGGTCTTCGAAAGCCCGGGAGGTTCCGCCGGACACCTCATAGGGATCTCGCCACTCGTCGTCCAGTTGACCGCCGAAATTGCCTGGGGACTGCACTGGGGGCACCCGTATGCGCCCGAAACGCTTCCGGCGGGGTGGCAGACGGCCATGATGCACGCACAGGAATCCCTCGCCTTCACCGTGTTCCAGTTCGTGCGCTCTCTGGAGAGACCTGGTGAGACGCCGATGCCGGTCACCGGGCTCAGCATTGCGATCGAGCGGACCGGAGCTGCCGAAGCGCACGCCTGGGACGATCCGCGGAGCTTCCAGGATGCCGCGATGATCTTCGCCCTCGCCCACGAACTGTCCCACGTCCGGGAGGGCCACCTGTCCCCCAGGGATGCGCAGGGCCCGGGGCGGCGGCTCGTCGACCGGCGCATCGCCCCGCTCCTTGGGATCTCCGACGAGGAGAACGAGGAACTCACGGCGGACGCCATGACCTTCACGATGTCCTTCAACTGTCTGCTCAGCACCTGGGCTCTGGCGGAGGGGTCACGTGAGGGCGCCGCGGAGTCGCGGACGCGTCGCGTCGGTACGCGGGAGTGGAATTTCATGGCCTGGCAGAGCGCGATCCGGGCGAACGAGATCTGCGAGGCGTACTATTCGGCCGTCCTTTTCCTCGCGCACCTGGCCCGGCGCGGCGGTGACGAGGACACGGCACGCCGTCTCCAGACCACCGGCATGCGGCTGCCCTTGGTCCAGCATGCAGTACGGGACGTACGGCAGAAGATGCTCGTGCCGGCCTACGGGCCGTTCATGTGGACCGAGCGCGACGTCGCCTACCGCAAGGCACATCACAGCTGGCGCCTGCACCTGGCCGAGAATCTCCTGCCCCAGACGAGCCGTCACCGGCCCGCCCACTTGGTCCACGGCGCCAACCGCTATCCGACCCTGCCCGAGATATGGCGGGACCCGGCCAATGCCGCCGCATCCCTACCGGTGCTGGAGGAAGAGCTCGCGACCATGCAGTGCGAGCTGGGGCACCGTCACCATGACACCCTCGTAGCACGGGCCAACCTGGTCATGTTGCGGTTTGCGGCCGACGGTGATGCCCAAGCGGCCAAGGCCGAACTGTGCCAGGTGATCGCCGAAATGACGCGGACGCTGGGCCCCGGCGCACCCTCCACGTTTGCCGTCCGCCACAACCTGGCTCAGGTGCGGCACACGTCCGGTGACCGGATGGCTGCCACCGCCGCCTTCGTCATGCTGTTCCTCGAGGAACTACGGGTGCTGGGCCCCGATCACCCGGAGGTTCTGGACACGCGCTACGAGCTTGCTCACCTGCGTGGGGAGGAGGGCGACGTGGCGGGCGCCGTCGCCGCCTTCACCTCACTGCTCGCGGACCGGGAGCGGCTGCTGGGCCATGACCACGTCCAAACCTCAATGACCCGCCGCAGCCTCGCCCATTGGCGGCGGGAGACCGCGAACCCGCCGCAGGAGGCCACGTCCGTAGCCGCCGGGCCACTGATCGCCCACGCCCCATTGCTCAGCCCCGACCACGCCGACACGCTTCCCGCCTACGAGGCAAGGCTCGCCCACCTGGAGCGCAGCCTCGGCCATGGGCACCCCGACACCCTCGTCACCCTGTGGTTCCTCGCCACGCTGCGGGCAAAAGCCGGTGACGCGGCCGGAACCGCTGCAGCCTACGCCGGTCTGCTGGAACACGACCTGCACGCCCTGGACTTCGACGACATCGACATCGGCGTCCTCCGCGCCAACCTCGAACACTGGCGGACCCTTGTGCCGCGCTGATCGGCCGGACGGTTCCAGGACGGGTGGCGCCGCGCGCCGCGACCGGACTGACTCATCGCGGCCCTCGGCGACGAACCTCGCGGACGCCTGCCGCCTGCGGGGGCGACCACGACCGCCACGGCGGAGCCGTCGGCGCGGGAGGTCATCCACCGGTCTCCTGCTCTCAGGGACCGTCGGGCGGCGCGCACGGCTCATGGGCCGACAGGGGCACACGGCCGGGCCGAACGTCCCGGGGAAGGGCCGAACCGCTCATGCCCGGGCCGTCGCCCAGCTGAGACCGTGACAGTGACAGCCCCTGCTGCACCACAGGCAGCCCGAGAGAAGGCGGTGGCGTCATGGAACTGCCCTTCGTCGTAGGCGTGGACGGATCGGACGGCAGCCTTGTGGCCGTCGACTGGGCGGCGGACGAGGCGGCCCGCCACGGTCTGCCCTTGCGACTTGTCTACGCATCCTTGTGGGAGCGCTACGAAGGGACGATGCCGACGATGAGCCGGGAACGCGCCTCGGAGCGGGTTCTGGCCGAGCACATCGTGGCGTCCGCCGCGGAACGAGCGCAGCGCAACAACCCGGATCTCAAGGTTTCCACCGAGACGGTGCCCGCGGAAGCGGTGTCCGCTCTCCTCGGCGAAGGCGACAACGCCTCCGCTCTCGTGACGGGATCCCGGGGACGTGGGCAGGTGGCGGAGGCACTGCTGGGTTCCGTCGGCCTGGCGGTCGCGGCCCGTGCGTACTGCCCGGTCATCGTCGTTCGCGGCGACAAGGCCGCCCTGGCCGCGACCCATGAGCGGATCCTGCTCGGCGTCAAGGACGCGGACACGAGCGCGGAAGCCGTCCGGTTCGCCTTCCGGGAGGCGGAGGCGCGCGGCTGCGAGCTGGACGTCGTCCATACGTGGCGCTGCCCGGCGCCGGAGTATGCCGATCACGAGACGTCGGCGACGGAACCGGCGCACCGGCATGACGAACGTGCCGTCGCCCTGATCGACTCGCTGATCGCCGAGGCGGCCGCGGACCACCCGGCCGTGCGGGTGCGCCGCGCGGCGATCGAGGGCCCGGCCGGCAAGGTGCTGGTCAACCGCTCGGCCGCCGCGGACCTCGCGATCGTCGGTGTACGCCGCAGGTCCGGCCACTTCGGTCTCCAGCTCGGCCGAGTGACGCACACCCTGCTGCATCGAGCGGCCTGCCCGGTCGCGGTCGTCCCCCAACGGGTGTGACAGGACGCGGCCCGGTTACGCCGCACCCCCCTGCCGGGCCGCGTCGAGGGGTGCCCCCGATCCGGGACACCGGCGTGACGTGCTCCTCGGGGGGACACTGGTCGGGCAGGAACCTTCATCCGGGCTTCCCGGACCGGAGCGGCGAAGGGGAACCCGCATGGCGGCCTGGACCTGGGAGTACGAGGGATACGAACCCGCGGACGAACGGCTGCGCGAGTCACTGTGCACGCTGGGCAACGGCTGCTTCGGCACCCGTGGAGCACTGCCCGAGTGCGACGCGGACGACGTGCACTACCCGGGCACCTACGCGGCCGGCTGCTACAACCGGCTCACCTCCGTCGTGGCGGGGCGGCGGGTCGAGAACGAGGACATGGTCAACCTCCCCAACTGGCTGCCGCTGCGTTTCCGCGTGGCGGGCGGTGCGTGGCTCACGCCGGACACGGCGCCGGTGAGGGAGCACCGCCAGGTGCTCCGCCTTGATTCCGGACTGCTGGAGCGGGTCACCCGGTACGGACTGGACGGGGGACGGACGCTGTCCGTCCGGCAGCAACGCCTCGTCCACATGGCCGATCCGCACCTCGCCGCCCTGCGCACCGTGTTCACGGTGGAGGGGGCGGAGGCGGACCTGGAGGTGGAGGCGGCCCTCGACGGCGGAGTCATGAACGCCGGAGTCCCGCGGTACCGCGGTCTGGAAGGGCGCCACCTGACCCATGTGCACACCGGCACCGCGGGGCAGGACACGGTATGGCTGCGGTGCCGTACCCGCACCTCGGACATCCGCATCGCCATGGCGGCCCGCCTCACCTCGGACGCGCCCAGCACCGACGAGCCCAGCACCGACGCGCACGAGGGCGCTCGCGCCGTGCAGAGGCTGCGTCTCCTCCTGGAGCCCGGCCGTACCCGCACGGTGGACAAGACCGTCGCGCTGCACACCTCGCGCGATCCGGCGATCAGCGATCCGTTGCGGACGGCTGTGGACCGGGTGACCGCCGCACCCCGGTACGAGGAACTGCTGGAGTCCCATCTCACGGCATGGGACCAGTTGTGGCGCCGGGCGGAGATCGACGTTCCCGGGGAGCCGGGCGACATCCTGCGGCTGCACCTGTTCCACGTCCTGCAGACCTTGTCTCCGCACACCGCGGACCTCGACGTCGGGGTGCCGGCCCGTGGACTGCACGGAGAGGCCTACCGCGGGCACGTCTTCTGGGACGAAGTGTTCGTGCTGCCCTTTCTCAACCTGCACTTCCCCGAGGTCTCGCGCGCCTTGCTGCTCTACCGTCACCGCCGGCTGGACCGGGCTCGCGCGGCAGCGCGGGCCATCGGACGGCGGGGGGCGCTGTACCCGTGGCAGAGCGGCAGTGACGGCCGTGAGGAGACCCAGCGGCTCCACCTGAACCCGCGATCGGGGCGCTGGCTGCCGGACCACACACATCTTCAGCACCATGTCGGGTCGGCGATCGCGTACAACGTGTGGCAGTACTGCGAGGCCGGCGGCGACACCGAGTTCCTGCACACCAAGGGCGCCGAGATGCTGCTGCAGATCGCGCGGTTCTGGGCGGACTCCGCCACCTGGGACGAGCACCTGGGCCGGCACCGCATCCTCGGGGTGGTCGGCCCGGACGAGTACCACGAGGCCTACCCCGAGGCGGCGACACCCGGCCTGGACGACAACGCCTACACCAATGTGACGGCCGCCTGGGTACTGACCCGGACGCTGCAGGTGCTGCGCGACCTCCCGGCACCGCGCCGGCGTGAGCTCTTCGAACGCACGGCCCTGGACGCGGGTGAGCTCGAGCAGTGGGAGGACGTCTCCCGCACCTTGCACGTCCCTTTCCACGACGGTGTGATCAGCCAGTTCGACGGTTACGGTGAGCTGGCCGAACTCGACTGGGACGACTACCGCAAGCGGTACGACGACATCCGGAGGCTGGACCGGATCCTCGAGGCCGAGGGCGACTCCGTCAACCGCTACAAGGCGTCCAAACAAGCCGATGTGCTCATGCTCGGCTACCTCTTCTCACCCACCGAACTTCGCTCCCTCTTCGACCGGTTGGGATACGGACTGGCGGACGAGACCTGGCAGCGCACGGTCGACTACTACCTTGCCCGTACCAGTCACGGCTCCACGCTCAGCGGCCTGGTGCACGGCTGGATCCTGGCCCGGGCCCGGCGCGCCGAAGCATGGGCCTTCTGCCTGGAGGCACTCAAGGGCGACGTGGCCGACCTGCAGGGCGGCACGACGGGCGAGGGCATCCACCTGGGCGCGATGGCCGGCACGTTGGACCTGGTGCAGCGGGGGCTCACCGGTCTCGAAACGCGCAAGGGTGCGCTGTGGCTGGCCCCCGTCCCCTTGCCGGAGGTCTCGTCGTACGGCTTCTCGCTGCACTACCAGGGCCACTGGGGTGTGCGGCTGCACCTGGAGAGCGGCCGGCTGGAGATCAGCGTTCCGCCGTCCGACCTGCAGCCCATCGACGTGCGGCTGCCGGACCGCACGGTCTGCGTCCCACCGGGAAGAACGGCTCGCCTACTGCTCCCCGACTGACCGCCGACGCGCCGTCCGCGCGCCGCAGAGGCGAGTGCCCCCCTCAGAAAGTCCTTCGTTCAGAGGAAATTGAGAGCTTCCGGCCGGTGGCGCCGGCTCGCGGTCGGAGCTAGACATGAAATGTCATGCTCACGGCAATCCACCGAGGAGTGACCCCCATGAACTTCTCACCGGCACCCCCCTTACGCACCGTCCGCCCGATCGTGCAGGCCGCATTCCGCCTGGTGATCGGGTTCCTGTTCGCCTGCCACGGTGCGGCATCCTTGTTCGGCGTCCTGGGCGGAGCCCATGGCGGCGGTACCGTACCCGCCTTGCAGTGGCCCGGATGGTGGGCGGCGCTCATCGAACTGGCCGGCGGATCCCTCGTGGCCCTCGGCCTGTTCACCCGGACGGCGGCCGTCATCTGCTCCGGATCGATGGCGTACGCCTACTTCACGGTGCACCAGCCCAACGCGCTCCTTCCGATCGACAACGGAGGCGAGCCCGCCGTCGTGTTCTGCTGGACGTTCCTGCTCATCGCCTGCCTGGGACCGGGCGCCTACGCGGCCGAGGCGCTGCTGAGGAAGACCACGGACACGAAGCCGGACGACGAGGTGGCCACAGCGTCCACCTCGTAGACCTCACGTCCGACCCGGCCGAGAGTCCCTCAGGGAATCGAGGGGCTCTTGGGTCTGCGTCTGCCACAGGGGCTCCGGTGCCGGCCGCTGTCCGTCGGCGGTGCCGTGCCCCCGGGCGTGCTCCCCACCGCCGCGGGACCGGCGTGTGGGCGGGGCTGAGGGCCGTCTTCGGCTTATGGTCGGTCAGACGCTGACATCCGGGGTGAACATGCAGAAAACGGATGAGATGGTTGATCGAGCGGCGGGGCCGGTGGTCGCCGCCGCCGTTCCGGCCCTGCCCCGCCTCCGGCAGCGCCGGCCCTTGCGGGCCGCCCTCGCGGGGGCCGCGGGCGCGGCGGCCGTGCTGCTTCTCGTGGGCACCGGGTGGTTGAGCCACCCGGCCGTGCAGGCCTGGCGCACCGTCTGCCTGGCCATCACCGTCCAGGCGCTGCCCTTTCTGCTGCTGGGCACGGCACTGTCCGGCGCGATCAACGCGTTCGTACCGGCGGAGCTGTTCACGCGCGTGCTGCCCAAGCGGCCCGCGGTCGCCGTTCCCGTGGCCGGCGTCGCGGGGGTGGTGCTGCCCGGCTGTGAGTGCGCGTCCGTCCCTGTGGCGAACAGCCTGATCGGCCGCGGGGTCACTCCGGCCGCCGCCTTCGCCTTCCTGCTCTCCGCTCCGGCCGTCAATCCCGTCGTACTGACCGCCACCGCCGTCGCCTTCCCCGGCAACCCCGCCATGGTCGCCGCCCGTCTGCTGGCCTCGCTCGCCACCGCCGCCGTGATGGGCTGGCTGTGGCTCTGGCGTGGAAGGGAGGAGTGGCTCAGGCCCACCGTCCGGCACACCGGCCACCACACCGGGCGCAGCCGCCGACGGGAGTTCCTCCAGGGCTGCCGGCACGACTTCCTGCACGCCGGCGGGTTCCTCGTCCTCGGCGCGATGGCCGCCGCCACCTTCAATGTCACGGTGCCGCGGTCCGTTCTGGACACCTTCTCGGCCTCCCCCTGGCTGTCGGTGCTCTTCCTCGCCGGGCTCGCCGTCGTCCTCGCGGTCTGCTCGGAGGCCGACGCCTTCGTCGCGGCGTCGCTCACCGGCTTCTCGCCCACCGCACGGCTCGCCTTCCTGGTGGTCGGGCCGATGGTCGACCTCAAACTGATCGCCCTTCAGGCGGGGACCTTCGGCCGTGCCTTCGCCTGGCGCTTCTCCGCGGCGACCACCGTGATGGCGGTCGCCGCGAGCGCCCTGATCGGAGGGGTACTGCTGTGAAACGCCCCGCGCAGGCACTCCTTCTGGTCCTGACCGGCACCGGCCTGCTGCACGCGGCCCTCTTCACCGATCTCTACCTGCGCTATGTGAAGGAGGGTCTGCGCCCGCTGCTCATCGTCTCCGGAGTGGTGCTGGTGCTCCTCGGTCTGGCCGCCGCGGTGCTGACCGAGAAGCACACCGAACACGCCGGCCACGTCCACGGCCACGACCACTCCCGGGTGCCGGGCGTCGCCTGGCTGCTGTTCCTCCCGGCGCTGAGTCTGCTCCTCTACGCCCCGCCGGCACTGGGCGCGTACACGGCGGCGCGGTCCAACGACAAGGCGGTCAAGGAACAGAAGGCGTTCGATCCGCTGCCCGCGACCTCGCCGCTGCCCATGACCCTCGGCGACTTCACCGCCCGGGTCCAGCAGGACCGCGGCCTGAGCATCAGGGGCCGCACCGTCCGGATGACCGGCTTCGCCACCCCGGCCGGGCGCGGCGGTGGCTGGTACCTGACCCGGATCATCTTCACGTGCTGCGCGGCCGACTCGCAGACCGTGAAGGTGCGGATGTACGGCACCCAGGCCCCGCCCGCCAACACTTGGCTGGCCGTGACGGGATCCTGGCACCCCCGGGGCGCACTCGGCACCAGGACCGCGGAAGCCGCCCTCGACGTCCGAAGCACCGAGCAGGTCGCCCCACCGGTCAACGCCTACACGGACGACCTGCCGCTCGTGCCCTCCTAGACAGACACCAGCTCTCCCATGGCCGGGCACGCGGTCCGATGATCCGTCGAATGGCCTCGGCGCTCACTTCCAGCACGGCGTCCGTGTCCCCCGCCCACCCATGATCGTTACGTCCGGTGCCGTCGCAGGGACGCGGCACCGGGTCCGTCGCAGCGGGCCCGGGAGCGTGACGCAACCGGGTGTGGTGACCGCAAGGAGTCGCTGGTGGGAGGCTGGATCAGTGTCGGGTTCGGCGCAGTTGCCGCTCTGTGTCCGTTCCCTCAGCACGGTGACGTCGGCGTGATCGCCGAGCACACGTCGACGGCCACGCGGGTCGTCGTGTGCGCTCCCGACGTATGGATCGATGTGCACGACGGCGAGAGCGCGGCCGAACCGCCGTGCCGGCCGTCTTCACCCGCCGCCGTACCGGCCTCCGAGCCGACGCGACCCGCGGCCGCCTTTCCGGAAACGTCGACACCGTCCGCGCCGCCCTCTCCGGCGGCGCCGCCGCACCGTCGACCGGCCCCGTCGGCCGCCGCCGAAAAACCCGCGTCCGAAGAACCCGGGGCAGAGAAACCCGCGCCCGGGCGCGCAGCACCAGTCGCGCCCGCTCGCCCCCTCGCGCTGAAGCCCGCCGTCGCGCGCACGTCACCGAAGGCGTTTCGGTGGCTGCCCCGACGGCACTACACCGGCGGCCCCCGGCGGCCGGTCCGAGCGGGGATGCCGACCACGATGTCCACCGTCGTCGTCACCACCCCGGCCATCCTGGCCGCCGCGGCGTTGCGCCCCGCGTCCCGCCGCCGCAGCCGGCGCTGACCGCCCGCCGCGACCGGCCGTCACGCGATCACGCAAGACCGCCCCCCGACCTGCCCCAACCACCCTCTTCAACCCTGGAGTTGTGCTGTGCCCGAGTGGCTCGTCTACACCGTGGCGTCCGTCCTGGTGTGTCTTCTCGTCATCGTCGCCACGGTCGTGCGGCACCGCCGCGTCGCCGACGACGAGGACACCTCCGAGACCCCGGACGTGCTCGAGTACATGGTCATGATGGTGGGAGTCGTCTACGCCATCGTCGTCGGCCTGGCCATCGCCGGCGTGTGGGAAGCCCGCGGCGCGGCCGAGGACACCGTCCAGCGGGAGGCGCAGGCCCTGTACGAGGTCGACCAGCGCCTGGACGTCTATCCGGCCGGCTTCCGCACCCAGGTGCAGCACCACATCGACGACTACACCCGGCACGCCGTCAGCACCGAATGGCCGGCCATGCAGGACGACAAGCCCGTCGACGCCTCCGGCGCCACGCTGCTGCGGCGCATCCGCAGCGACATCGCCCACCACACGCCCACCGACGAACTCCAGTCGCAGGCCTACCAGCCTCTCCTGGACCAGATCGCCGCCGCGGACGACGCCCGCCACCAGCGCCTGGACAGCGCCGGAACGACCTTGCCGGGGGCGGTCTGGTTCGGCCTCGTCGCGGGCGGCGTCGTCACCCTCGGTCTGCTCTACACCCTCCAGATCCGCCGCTCCACCCGCGAACTCCTCCTCGCCACCGCCTTCAGCGCGCTGGTGGTCTTCCTCCTCTTCCTGGTCTGGAGCTTCGACGCCCCCTTCGGCCACTCGGGAACGGAATCCGCCCAGCCGTTCACCGACCTGCTGACCAACCTCTGAGGCAGCGGGCAGCGGGCAGCGGGCGGCGGTCAGGCGTCCGCGAGGAGCGGGTCGTACGCGGTGGAGCGGCGGCGGCCGGACATGAAGGACAGGAAGTCCTTGACGAACGCGCTGCGCGTGTACGCCACCTGTGTGCCGGCCGGGTCGCGCAGGAAGGCCGTGTGGAACAAGGTGCGGTATTCCTCGGCGTCGATGGTCTGGTCGCCGTCCTTGTCGGTGGCGTCGAAGAGGACTTCCGCGACCTTGATGAGCGCCGGGCCGGCCAGTGAGGGGACGGCCGCGGCGTACTCGTGGGCGCTGATGCGGCCGTCGCCGTCGGTGTCGAGGGCGGACTGCAGTTCACGCCACCAGTCGGCGAACGCGTCGTAGAGCCTGGTCTCCTCCGGCTCGTCCAGGTCCAGGCGACCGGACAGCTCCCGGGCCATCGCCGCGAGGTCGGGCCAGTCCAGGTAGCCGTTGCCGGTCTGGTCCAGCACCTCCGCGAAGAACTCCTCCGCGCTGCGCCGCGTGCCGTCGTCCGCGGCGGGCTCCGGTTCCGGGGGAAGCGGGGTGAGGAGCCGGATCAGCGCCCCGGCCCGCTTCATCCTGTCCCGCAGGGCGGCGACCGTGCGCGCCCGCGGGTCGTCGCTGCCGGGGGAGAGGGCGAGCAGGTCGGTGATCCCCTCGGCCGAGACCCATCCCTCGGGCAGCAGGCGGGCCAGTCCGACGGCCAGGTAGGCCCCCTGCATCAGGGTCCGGGTGCCCGGCAGCTCGGGCAGGCCCGCCCGGCGGCGGAACGGCTCGGGCAGGGACGCCACGGTGACGGCCCCGATGACGGGGCCTGCGACCGCGCGTCCGGCGGCCCAGAGAGTGGGCAGCCCGTGCAGCAGCGGCGGCGCCGGGAGGTGGTCGAACAGCTTGTAGAGGATGATGCGCATGGCCTCCGTGTTCTCCAGCTCCTCCTCCACCACCCGGTCGTAGTAGCTCCAGAACTCGTGCAGGGTGGGCGGCAGATGACCCCCGTCGTCACCCAGGGCCGCGAGGTACGCCTGGAACTCCGCGTACAGCTGCTCCGTCGCCTCCTGGTCGAGGGGCTGCCCGCTCATCCGGCACATGGTGACGGCACTCTCGAACAGCGTGGCCACCACCCAGGCACGCACCGCCGGGTCCAGTGCGTCGTACGGGCGGTGCCGGGCGTCGGTGCCGTTGAGCCGTGCGTGCAGCCGGTTGAGCCGGGCCGCCTCCCGTTGCCGGACGTGGTCGTCGGGGCCGAACATGCGCTGCAGGCTCAGTAACGTGTTGCGCAGCCGGCGCCAGGGGTGGGTCACGAACGTGGAGCTGTCGAGCAGGGCCGCACCGATCTGCGGGTGAGCCGCTTCCAGCACGGTCGCCCGGACGATGGCGAGTGCCCAGCGCGGGTCGTCGAAGAGTGCGCGGAACCGCGAGTCGGGCCCCAGGCCGCGCGCCCCGGACTCGGCACCTGCCGGAGAGGAGTGCCCGTCGTGCGCTGTCGTGCCGGCACCGGTGCTGTCGGGCGAGCCGCTGTCTGCGTGGGTCACGGTCCGGAGTCTCCGTTCTGGTGCGGGAGCACGCCACCGAAGCGGCGATCGCGCTGCTGATAGGTGTGCAGGCACTCGAGGAAGTGCGGGGCGCGGAAGTCGGGCCACAACACCGGTGGGAAGATCCATTCGGCGTAAGCGACCTGCCACAGCATGAAGTTGGAGATGCGCTGCTCCCCGGACGTCCTGATCACCAGGTCGACGTCGGGGGTGTCCGGGAACGGCAGGTGCGCGGCGAACTGCTCCTCGTCGACGGCCTCGGCCGGCACGCCGCTGCGGATCAGGGAGCGCGCCGCCTCGACGATGTCCCTGCGCCCGCCGTGGTCGAAGGCCACGGTCAGGGTCATGCCCCGGTTCTCGCCGGTCAGCGTCATGAGGTCTGCGAAGTCCCGGGCCAGCGCCGGAGGGACGCGCGGATCGGTCACGCCCAGGAAGCGGCAGCGGATCCCGCGCGCGTGCAGCAACGGGGCGTGTTTGCGTACGACGCGGCGCACCAACCGCATGAGGAAGTCGACCTCGGTGTGCGGGCGACGCCAGTTCTCGGTGGAGAACGCGTACAGGCTCAGCCATCCGACTCCGGCCGACCTGGCCGCCTCGATGACGTCGATCACCGACGTCTCCGCGGCCCGGTGCCCCGACGTCCGCGGCAGCGAACGCCGCGCGGCCCAGCGCCCGTTGCCGTCCATCACACAGGCGACGTGACGGGGCACCTCGAGCGGTGGCTCCGTGTCCGGACCAGGGGAGGGGACAGCCCCGACCGCATGCCGATGCGTCACATCCGCCCCCCACGAGCCGACTGTGATCCCTCTTCGTGATCACTCTCAGCAGAGTGCCAGGGCAGGACCCGTCAGGCGGTGCGAGCCGCGGTACTTCACTCTTGGTACGCCCGTGCGAGGCAGCGAAGCGCAACGGTCTCCGGCCGCCCGGAACGCTGTCCGGGCGGCCGGAGACCGCGGCTTGCGTCGACGCTGTTCAGCTCTGAGCCTCAACTCCCGCCGGTCGGCACAGGCTTGCGGAGCCGACCGGGGAAGCGAGGTTTCAGACCTTGATCCCCCACGCCTGCACGGGCGTCCTGAGGGACGAGCCGTAGGACGTGCAGTAGGCGTACGACGTGGTGCCCGACGCGGCGGCGGCGCCCTGCGCGACGCGGCCGTTCTTGCACTTGGCCGCGGCGATGAACGTGCCGCCCGTGCACTTCACGCCCGCCGTGTTCTTGTCGTGCCACACCAGCTTGCAGCTGAACGCCTTGGCGCTCGCGGGAGCGGCGGTCGCCGGTCCCGCGGCCACGGCCGCACCCGACAGAGTGAGAGCGGCGACGGTCAGGACACCGGCCAGCCTGCGCTTCATGGTTACCCCCTTGTGGTGGTTGCCGGAGGTCATCCCGGCTGGGACAAGAACGTACGCAGCCCCAACGTGCCCCGCATCAACCGTGCGTTGGCTCTGCCGTAAACCCTCGCGGTAGCCCGGGCCGCCCGTTGCCGTACCGCGTAGGGCGTGCACGCCGCGCCCGTATGCCCGCCGCCTCGTGAAAGTAACGCGTGGATCGGGTGTTTGCCGGGGCGGGTCGGGAGCACACGACGGCCAGGAGGTTGATGACGATGGTTCCCCTGCTTCTGGTTCTGCTGCTGGCTCTGGTTCTGTTCGGTGCGGGCTTCGCGCTCAAGGCCCTGTGGTGGGTCGCGGTGATCGTGCTCGCGGTGTGGCTGCTCGGTTTCGTGGTCCGTCCGGCGGCCGGTGGGGGCCGCCGGGGTCGCTGGTACCGATGGTGATGACCGGTAGCGCGCACTGAGCGGTTCGTGGACGGCGTCACGGACGACGGCGCCCGTGGGGTGGGTCGGCCCGGAAGGGCCGGCCCACCTTTTTTCGTGCGTCCCGGGCGCTGTCGAGGCGGGGGCTGCCCGGCGGAACAAACGGGGCGTTCGGCTTGGTTGGGGCGTACCGGGCGGGCCGGTGGGTACTGGAGGGCGAGTCGGCCCCCGTGGACTCCGCAGTGGGAACCTGCGCCTCCTGGTCCACGGGGGCCGGTGCCGCGGTCCAGGAGACCGGCCCCGGTTCAGTCGCGCACCGCGTCGACGGGGGCGCCCGGCTCTCCGGTCACGGACAACTCCGCTAGGTGGCGCAGGGAGTTGACGAGGTGATCGGGGCCGAACGGAGGGAACTGAATGCCTCGCGCCCGGATGTGGTCCGGCACCGCCGACCAGTCGTAGGACAGCGTGACCTGCGTCTCCGCCTCGGACGGGCCGAGCGGCTCGAGGTCGTACCGCCAGAGCCAGCCGCCGAGTTCGAGGCTTCCGTCGTCCAGCTCCTGCCCGGTCAGCCAGCCGATGGTGTGCGGCGGGTCGAGCAGCTGGACCTGGTTGACCACCTGGTAGTCACCGTTCGGATGGCCCGAGTGGTACATCGCCATCCGGAAGATCTGTCCCACCTCGCTCAGCGGCGCGGGGTCGACGGGCTCCTGGACCCAGCCGGTGCCGTCGATCGATGCGTGGGTCCTCGGGTCGGCCAGTACCGCGAACACCCTCGCCGCGGCTACGGGGACCGTCAGGGTGGCGCTCACGTGCTCCCGGTCCGGCTCCACGGGGCTCACACTCCTTGTGATCTCGTCCCGGGCCTCCTGCGGACGCGGGACGTTCCTTCTGCAGACCCCACGGTGGGACGGAACTCATCGGTTCTCCCTGCTTGATCAAAAACACTTCCGACATCTCCTACAATGTTCAAGTAATAGGGCGGGTGGAAGGGGCGGGCATGTCCGCGCACGAGGCGGCCTTCGGGCCGCTGCTGAGGGAGATGCGACGGGCGAAGTCGTTGACGATCGAGTCCTTGGCGGACGCGTCCGGCGTCAGTGTGCGCGGCATCGGTGATCTGGAACGCGGACGGCGGGCCGCCCCGCAGCGGCGGACGGTCGCCGCGCTCGCGGACGGACTCGGCCTCGACGACACCGAGCGGGAACGGCTGCTGGCCGCCGCCCGGGTCGGCCGTACTCCCGGATACAGTCCCGTCGGCGTACGCTCCTTCCCCCGAGGTGTCGACGACTTCGTCGGCCGCGCGGACGAACTCGCGGAGCTGGAGAAACTCGCCCGACCGCCCGCGGACGACGACGGATCCGGAGGCGGCGCCACGGACGCCCAGCCCGTCGTCGTCACCGTCCACGGAGCCCCCGGCACCGGCAAGACCACCCTCGCGCTGCGCGCCGCCCGCCGGCTCGCCGACCGCTTCCCGGACGGCCAGCTCATGGTGGACCTGCGGGGGACCGACGACGCCCCGCCCGCCCCCTCCGAGCTGGTGGTCCGGGTGCTCAAGGCGTTCGGCGTCCCGGACCGCGACCTGGCCAAGTCGGGGCCCCAGGCCCACCCCGCCCTCTACCGCCAGGTCCTCGCCGACCGCCGCTGCCTGCTCGTCCTCGACAACGCCCGTGACGAGGCGCAGGTGCGCCCGCTGCTGCCCGGCGCCGGCCACACCCTGGTCCTCGTGACCAGCCGCCGCATGCTCACCGGACTCGACGGCGTGCACCGGCTGCCGCTCGGCCGGCTCGACCCCGCCGAGTCGGCCGCCTTCCTCACCGCCCTCGTCGGCGAGGACCGTGCGGCAGCGGAACCGGAGGCGCTGCACGAGGTCGCCCGGCTGTGCGAGCACCTGCCGCTCGCCCTCCGGGTCGCGGGCAACTGGCTGGCCACCCGCACCGGCTGGAGCCTGAGCCGGCTCGCCGACCGGCTCGCGCACGAGGAACGGAGGCTGGACGCGCTGTCCGCCGGCGACATCCGGGTGGCCGCCGCCTTCGACCTGTCCTACCGCCAGCTCACGCCCACCGCCGCCCGTCTGTTCCGGCGCCTGTCCCTGGTTCCCGGACCCGACGTCGGTGCGGCGGGGGCGGCCCGGCTCACCGGTCAGGACCTCCACGACGCGGAGGACACGCTGGAGGAACTGGTCGAGGCCGGCCTGCTCGGCACCAACGGCGACCGCTACCGGCTGCACGACCTGCTGTGTCTGTACGGCCGTGCCCGGCTCACCGCCGAGGAGAGCGCCGAGGACGTCGAAGAGGCCCGGCGGTCGATGAACCGCTGGCTGCTTCGGACGGCCGTCGTGGCCGGCCGGTGGTACGAACCCGACCACGGCGCGCCGCCCCCCACCTGGCAGGGCACCGTCGACCTGTCCAGCGCCGACAAGGCACGCGAGTGGCTCCAGGCCGAAGCGGTCAACTGGCTGGCCGCCCTGCACGCGGCGGCGGCGGACGGCGAGCACGCCACCGTCGTCGAGGTGGCCGAGTCCCTGCACTGGTTCTCCGACCAGTGGATCTTCTGGGGGCACTGGCCGGAGGTCTTCCGCGCCGCCGCGCACTCCGCCGAGGCGCTCGGCGACCCCCAGCTCGAAGCCACCCAGCTCAACTACTACGCCTGGGCCGTGCTCCTGTGCGAGGGCCGGCCCCGCGACAGCCTGGAGTACTCCGCCCGAGCCCTGGCCGCCGCACGGCGCGCGGGTGACCGCCTCCAGCAGGCATGGGCGCACCAGTACGCCGGCTGGGCGCACAACCTGCTCGGCGAGCGCTACCGGGCCTTCGACCACACGGCTCGGGCCATCGCCCTGTTCGAGGCCGCAGGCGACGTGCACGGCCTTCTGCAGGCCCTGCTCGCCCGCGCCCTGGACCTGCAGGGTGCCGGGCGCGACGAGGAAGCGGTCGAGGTGTACCGGCAGACCCTCGTGCGGCTCGACGAGGCCGCCGACGCCGTCCAGCCGCACATCGCCGCCGTCACCCGGGGCAACGCGCTCGCCGGCCTGGGCCGCAGCCTCGGCCGGCTCGGCCGCCGGGAGGAGGCGGTGGAGCACCTGCGGGCCTCGGTGGAGCTGTGCCGGGCGGACGGCAACATCGCCCTGGAGAGCCGCTATCTCCTCGCGCTCGGTGACGTCCTCCTCGGCGCCGGCCGCGTCGCCGAAGCACGTGAGGCGTTCACGCGCTGCATCACCCTGGGCTCCGGCTCCGACCCCCAGCGGGTCGCCGAGGCCCACTCCCGGCTCGCCCGCCTGGACACGCGATGACCGCGGCCGCCGCCCCGGCGCAGGCGTCCCCGCCACCCTACGCGGGCCCGGGCGCCCCGAGTTGCCTGAGCGCGCACGGCGCTGTCCCGTCCGCGCACAGCCCGGCACCGCGTCTTTCTGCCTGTGAAGTGCCTGGTGCCGATGCCGGCCCGCCTGGTTGATTGCTGCCGAGGAGAGAGGGGAGAACCGCGTGGACCTCGTGCTGTCGACGGACACGGTGCCCGTCGGGGACAGACTCGACCGCTGGCGCGCCGCACTCGGCACCGCCCTGCTCCCGATGGCCGTGACACCGTGTGGCAGCGGCCCTCTCGCCGGACGGATCACCGGCGGCCGCCTCGGACATCTGCGCGTCTGCTCCCTGCGGGCCGACGGCCAGCGCCTCAGCCGCAGAGTGCCGGGGGAGGCGCTCGTGGGACTCGTGGTCCTGACGGCGGGCACCGCGACCCTGCTCCAGGACGGCCGGCACGCCTCGGCGGGCGCAGGTGACATGCTGGTCTACGACACGGCACGGCCGTACACCCTCGACTTCCCCGGCCGGTTCGCCTGCCATGTCGTCCACCTGCCCCGCCGCGGGCTGGACGTCTCCGACGACGACCTGCGCCACCTGACGGCGACCGCGATCAGCGGCAGCGACGGCATCGGCGCCATCCTCGGCCCGTTTCTCCTACGGCTCCTCGACTCGGCCGGCTCCTACGGCCCGGCCGTGGCGGCGCGGCTCGCGGCCGGTGTCGAGGACCTCTTCGGCACGCTGGTGGCCGAGCGCGGCCCGCTCGGCGGCGCCGACCGGGGACGCGGTGAACTCGTCCTGCGCATCCGCGCTCACATCGACCGTCATCTGGAGGACCCGGCTCTGACGCCGGAGACGGTCGCGGCCGCCCACCACATCTCCGTGCGCTATCTGCACCGGCTCTTCGAGGACGAGGGCATCACCGTCGCCCGGCTCGTCCAGCGCCGCCGGCTGGAGGAGTGCGCCCGCGAACTGGCCCGTCAGGGTGGGGCCGCGCCCGCCGTGGCGGCCGTGGCGCACCGCTGGGGCTTCGTCAACGCCGCCCACTTCAGCCGGGCCTTCCGCCGGATGTACGGCCACTCGCCGCGCGAATGGCGGCAGTTGACCACGGCGGGGCGGGCGCCGGGCCAGGTGCACGCAGACCTGGCGCGGGACGGCGCCGCCGCACCGGTGCCGCGCGCCGGGGACACCGGTCCGACTGCCGGCGGAGTGTCGCGTGCCGAGCGCAGCGCCCCCGCCACCGTGATGTCCCGCACCGGGTGCACCGCCCCCGATGCGCGACGGGACGCGGACCGTGCGGCCTGACGCGCCCCCGGCGCCGGGCGCCGAACACGCCACGGCTGCGACCGGGGCGAAAGCGGACACCGTCCCGCCGTCGCCGTCGCCGTCCGCCTCGGCCGCGGGCCGCGCCGCACAGACGGCGTCGCCGGGCGGGTTCACCTCCCCTGTTCCGCAGCCTCAGCACCGCCCGGCACTCGCCGGTCGCACCGCCGAGCAGGCCCTGTTGCGCCGGGTGCTGGACGGCACCCGCCGGGGCAGCGGCGGAACCGGCACCCTCCTGCAAGGCGCCCCCGGCCTCGGCAAGACGGCGCTGCTGGACTGGGCCCACGCCGAGGCGCGCGCCCTGGGCTTCACCGTGCTGCGCGCGGTCGGTTCCGAGGCCGAGGCAGGCGTGACGTTCGGCGCGCTGCACCAGTTGCTGTGGCCGCTCACGGGCCGTATGCGCGCGCTGCCGGAGCCGCAGCGGCGGGCGCTGGCCTTCGCCCTGGGGGAGGCCGCGGAACCCGTGCGCGGCGGCTTCCTGGTGGGTGCCGCCGTACTGGCGTTGCTGGCGGGGGAGGCGCGCATGCGCCCTGTGCTGGTCCTCGTGGACGACCTGCAGTGGGTGGACTCCTCCAGCGCGGCCGTGTTCGCCTTCCTGCAGCGCAGAACCGCCGAGGTGCCCGTCGTTCTCGTCAGCGCGGGCCGTCCCGAGGGCCCCACCACCGAGGGCAGGCCCGGTACCGTCGTCGACCTGACCGCGCTGGCCGGCGACGACGCCCGCACACTCCTGCGCACCCGGCACCCGCACCTGGCGGTCACCACCGCCGACCGCATCCTCCAGGAAGCGGCGGGCAACCCGCTGGCCCTCGTGGAACTGCCCGTGCACCTCCACCCCGACCAGGCGCGCGGCGTGATGCCGCTGCCGAGGAGGTTCCCGCTCGGGCACCGGCTGGAGCGCCTGTTCGCCCCCAGACTGGAGCGGCTGTCCGGCGACGCCGCCCACGTGCTGCTGTACGCGGCGCTGGGCGGGACGGCGGCGACGTGGGTGACGCCGGCCCTGCTGGACGGCCTCGACCCGCGGCGCGCCGACGACGTACTGGACGAGATCGAGACCAGCGGACTGGCGCACCTGGAACCGGACGGCCGGCTCACCTTCCGCCACCCCCTGGTGCGCGGAGCCGTGGTCGCCCGTGCCTCGGGACCCGAACGCAGGGCGGCCCACCGCCGGCTGGCCGCCACCCTGCCGCACGACGACCCGCGGGCGCTGGCGCACGAGGCGGACGCGACCGTGCTGCCCGACGAGGACCTCGCCGGGCGGCTCCAGGAGGCCGGCCGCCGGCTCGCGCTGCGCGGCGGCGACGCCGAAGGCGCCCTCCTGCTGCACCGCGCGGCCGCCCTGAGCACCGCCCCGGGGGCCCGCGCCCGCCGCCTGACCTGGGCCGCCGCCATGGCCGCCCGCGGCGGACGGCTGCCGTACGCCGCCAAACTCGTCGAGGAACTGCGCGGCGCGCCCGTCCCCGCCGACAGCGCACCGCTGTACGCCTACGCCGTCGTCTACGTCGACCAGAGCCACCACGTCGACTTCGCGTCGTCGTTCACCCTGCTCCCGCAGGCCCTCACCGAGCTGGCCCGGACGGGTTCGGGCGCCGGGCCGTTCGACGACCTCGCCGAGCAGGTCTACTTCAAGCTGCTGCTGGCGAGCGTCTACACGTCGGACCCGCGCGGCTGGACCGCCCTGCGAGCCCACCGGCACCAGGTCTCCGCGCTGGCCGACCTGTGCCGCCGCGCCTGGTCGGACCCGGCCCGCACGGCCCACGGCACGGGAGCCGAACTGCGTGCGACGGCCGCCGCCATGAGCCAGGAACAGCAGGCCGGCGCGGCCTGGCTGCTGCTGTGGACGGCCGCTGCGGTCGACATGGCCGACGCCTCGCTGTGGCGCCGCTTCCTGGGCCAGCACGCCTACGCCACCCAGGGCAGCATCGCCAAGGCGGGCGGCTACCAGAACTATCTGCGCGGCGACTGGGACCAGGTGCAGGTGTGCCTGCGCGAGGCCGAGGCGGCCGACGCCCTCGGTTACCACTGCAACGCCCTGCTCTTCCGGCACCACTGGGCCCACGTCCTCGCCGGACGCGGTGACGACGAAGGCCTCCGCGCCCTGGACGACGCGATCCGGCCGCCGGCCGAGCGCGCCGGGATGACGTTCGTGACGGACCATCTCACCCATCTGCGTGCCCTGGCCGCTCTCGCCCACGGCCGCGACGAGGAGGCGTACTCCGTCCTGGCCTCACTGACCCCGCCCGGCGTGCTGCCGGCCGGCCTGCCCTGGTTCCATCTGCCGTTCTTCGACTTCGTGGACGCGGCCCTGCGCACCGGACGGACCGCTCAGGCGCGGGCGCACGTGGCGGCCGGCGACGCGGCGCGCATGGGTGACATCTCCCCGCACCACGCGTTCCTGCTCGCCGCCGCCCGGGCGCTCGCCGCCACCGATGAGGACGCCGACGCGCTGTTCGAGGCGGCGTACGCCGTGCCCGACGCCGACGAATGGGCGTTCGAGATGGCGAGGCTGCGGCTGGCGCACGGGGTGCGGCTCAGTGACCGTCGCCGTCCGCGGGCGCGGCAGACGCTGGAGCGGGCGCTGGAGGCGTTCCGTGCCCTGCGTGCCGCCCCCTGGGCCGAGCGTGCCGAGCAGGCACTGCGTTCCACCACCGGCCGTGAGCGCGGCGCCTGTTCGCTCACCGCCCAGGAGCTGCGCATCGCCCAGCTCGCGGCGGACGGGCTGACCAACAAGGAGATCGGCGCGCGGCTGAGTCTGTCCCCGCGGACCGTCGGCGGACACCTGGCGAAGGTCTTCCCCAAGCTCGGCATCGCCTCGCGCGCCGCCCTGGCGCGGGCGCTGGAGAAGGGCACGTCCTAGCGGCTCACCCGGGCCAGGCGTGCAGGGCCTCGTGCAGGGTGTCGAGCAACTGGGAGCGTGCCGCCCGGGCCGCGTGCGTGCCGCGCAACTGCTCGAACAGCAGGAAACCGTGCACGGTGCCGTGGTACCGCATCGACACCACCGGCACTCGTGCCCGCCGCAGCCGCGCCGCGTATCGCTCGCCTTCGTCGCGGACCACGTCGGCCTCCGCCGTGATCACCAACGTGGGCGGCAGACCGGCGAGTTCGGCGTCCGTCGCCCGTGCGGGGGACGCCGTGGCGGTGAGCCGGTCGGCGTCCTCGGGGACGTACTGCCGCCAGAACCGGTCCATGGCCTCGCGGTCGAGGAAGTACCCGGCGCCGAACCGCCGGTAGGACGCGGTGTCCATGCGCGCGTCCGTCACCGGGCAGACCAGCGCCTGATGGGCGAGCCGCGGCCCACCGCGCCGGTTCGCCAGCAGGGCCAGCGCCGCCGCGAGGTTCGCCCCGGCCGACACCCCGGCCACCGCCAGCCGGCCGCCGTCCAGCGCGCGTTCACCGCCGTGCGACGCCAGCCACCGTGCCACGGCGTACACCTGCTCCAGGGCCACCGGATACCGGGCCTCGGGCGGCCGGTCGTACTCGGGGACGACGACGGCCGCGTCCACGCCGAGCACGAGGTCGGCGAGCAGAGCGTCGTGCGCGTTCGCGTCCGTGAGCATCCAGCCCAGGCCGTGCAGGAACAGCACCACCGGCAGCGGGCCCGCCACGCCCGAGGGCCGCAGCACCCGCACCCGGACCCGGTCACCGCGCGGACCCGGCAGGGCCAGCCACTCCTCGTCCACGTCCGGCAGGCCGCCACCCCGCCCGAGCAGCACCGCCATCTCGGCGCGCGCCTGTCCCGGATCGGTGCCGCGCGGCACCACGGGGCAGCGGTGACGCCGTACGAAAGCCTCCGCCTCCGCCTCCAGCACAAGGAAGCCGTCCCGCGGTCGCTCGGCATTCACACGCGTACTCCTGACTCGCCGGCGCCTGTCGGCATGCCGGATGCGGCGAACCCGTCGACGTGACGCGCGCCCCGACGGCTGCCCGGCCGACCCTAGCCGCGTCCCTCCCGGAGAACACGCCGGGCGTGCACCGGGGCATGCCTCTGAGCGCACGGGTCGAGTCACCCCTCACGAAGCACAGGTCATATGACCTAACCCCGCCCCGATGCGCCCGACCAGGCTGAAGACGTCACGTATCCGTCCCGCCGGGACCGGACGACAGAAAGGGGCCGCGGTGCAGGACGAGGTCAGCACAGCGACGGTGCCGGGGCCGGAGCGGGCCCGGCAGTGGGAGCAGGCGGTACGGCGGCGGCTGGCACCCGTGGAGGTCACCCTGCCCTCGGGGGCCGCGGAGTTCCACGGCACGCTCGGCTCCGGCGACGCGGGCCGGCTGCGGCTGCTGTCCATGAGGGCGGCACCGCTGCGACTGAGCCGCAGTGCCCCCGCGACGTCCGCCGCCGGGGACGACGGCCTGGTCCTGCTCGTCCAGGAGGAGGGAACCGGTGCCGTACGGCAGGACGGCCGCGAAGCCGTGGTACGCGGCGGGCAGCTGGCCCTGCTCGACCTGCGCCGGCCCTTCGCGCTGGACCAGCACACGCCGTTCCACCTGTACGCCCTGCGCCTGCCCGAGCGCGCTCTCGGTCCGTCCGCGCTGCACGTTCCCCGCGTCACCGGCCGGGCCATCCCGGCGGGCGACGGCGTGGCGGCCCTGCTGCGGCCCCTCGCCACCGACGTCGCCTGCGGTGCCGCCGCCCTCGCCGGCCATGTCAGGGAACGCCTCGCCGGGCACCTCGCCAACCTCCTGGCCACACTCGTCGACGAACAGGCACGCGGGTGCGGCAGGAGCGCACCGGGCACCCCGCGCGCACTGCTGATCGCGGAGATCCGCGCCCACATCGACGCGCGGCTGCGCGATCCGGCCCTGTCACCGGCGCGTGTCGCCGACGCCCACGGCATCTCGCTGCGCCACCTGCACGTGCTCTTCGAGGACGAGGACACCACGGTGCACCGGCTCATCCAGCAGCGGCGGATCGAGGAGTGCGCACGCGAACTGCTGCGCCGCGCCCGCGTCAGCCGCACCGTCTCCGCCGTCGCCCGCGGCTGGGGCTTCCGGAACGCCGCCCACTTCAGTCGGGCCTTCAAGTCCGTCTACGGCTGCTCACCCAGCGAGTGGCGTGAGGCGGGGAACGCGCTCGGCACATAACCGGGCCGGGTCGGGCCACGCCGGGAGCGGCAGGGGCGGTCATGCCCCGACCGCTCCGCGCGCGCCTACGCGGCGATGACGGCCACCCCCGTCCTGCCTCCGTCCACGTCGATCACGGAGCCGTGCACGAAGGCCGCCTCGTCGCCGGCCAGCCACAGCGCGGCGTGCGCGATGGCCTCCGGCGTGCCGACGCGGCCGGCCGGGGTGCCCTTCATCATGACCTCACCCGGGTGCGGTTCGCGGCCTTCCGGGGTCGGGGGCAGGATCACACCTGGCGACACGGCGTTCACCCGCACGCCCAACGGCCCGAACTCGGCGGCCCAGGCCCGGGTGAGTGTCTCCATCGCCCCCTTGGTGGAGCTGTAGAGCGCGCCGAGCGGCACGCCCAGGCGCGCGATCCAGGAACCGAGATTGATGATCACGCCACCGCCGTGCTCCACCATGCCGGGGACGACGGCGGCGGTGAGGAAGAACGGCGCCTTCACGTTCACGCCGTACACCGTGTCGAACGTCGCCTCGTCCGTGGCGGTGGTGGCGGGCGCCGGGTAGACGCCGGCGTTGTTGACCAGGATGTCGATGCGGCCGCCCAAGGCCTCTCGGGCGCGGTCGGCCAGGTCCTGCGAGGCATCCTTGCTGCCGTCCAGGTCGGCGACCAGGAAGTCGGCCCGGCCGCCGTGCGCACGGATCCCCTCGACGACCCGGGCGCCCCGTTCCCGGTTGCGTCCGGAGACGACGACATGAGCCCCCTCGGCGGCGAAGGCCTCGGCGATCGCCTGCCCGATGTTGCTGGTCGACCCCGTGACCAGTGCTGTCCTGCCCTGCAGTCGCTCACTCACGACACACTCTCCCTTGTCTCGCCGTTGCGCGGACCACTGTGCGCCGCCAAAAATGGACCGGCAAGTCCAGTCCGCTCCTGTTCGGGTGGGTGGGCGAGACCCGCGCGCTTACGCTGGACCCGGCAGTCCACTCAGGTTCCGGAAAGGCGGCGACATGCCGGGCGCACTGACCGCGAAGGGCCGTGCCACGCGGGCCCGTATCGTCGAGGGAGCGGCCGACGTGCTGCGCGAGCAGGGCGTGGCCTTCGCGACCCTCGACGACATCCGCAGCCGCACCGGCACGAGCAAGAGCCAGCTCTTCCACTACTTCCCCGACGGCAAGGACGAACTGCTGCTGGCGGTGGCCCGGTTCGAAGCGGACCGCGTCCTGGAGGACCAGCAGCCGCACCTGGGACGACTGGATTCCTGGGAGTCCTGGCAGCAGTGGCGGGACGCGGTCGTGGACCGCTACGAACGTCAAGGGGACCACTGCCCGTTGGGGTCGCTGTTCCTGCAGGTCGGACGGTCGAGCAGGGGCGCCCGGGCGATCGTCGCGGAACTGATGCGGCAATGGCAGGACCAGCTCGCCCGCGGCATCCGCGCCCTGCGCGCGAACGGTCTGGTCGCCCCGGACGTCGACGTCGACCGGACGGCCGCCGCGCTGCTCGCGGGCATCCAGGGAGGGGTGACCATCATGATGTCGACGGGCGACTCCACCCACCTGAAGGCGGCCCTCGACACCGCCATCGAGCAGCTGCGCGCGACGGGAGCGTGAACGCGGGGCGGGCGACGCGGGGCCTGCCATCGGAGCGCGCCGCAGGAGATGTGACGCAGCTCAGGACCGCTCCGCACGTGTGCTCAGCCGTGCGCCCCGGTCACTGTCCCACACGTCCGTCCACGCACTCGCGCAGCAGGTCCGCGTGGCCGCAGTGGCGGGCGTACTCCTCGATCCGGTGGACCAGCAGTTCCCGTACGGCGATCCGCTCCCTGCCGACGTGCTCGCCCAGGTCCGCGTACGCGGCCAGCGCGGCGTCGGTCGCGGCCTGCTCACGCTCCAGGTCGGCGAACGCCGCGTCGACCACGGCCTGTTCGCCGACGGCGTCGTCGAAGTCCGCGTCACGCTTGCCGTACAGCTTCGGCAGCGGGTCTCCGTCGGTGATCCAGTTGCGCCAGTCCCGCTCCACCTCGGCGAGGTGCCGGACCAGGCCGAGCAGGGACATCGTCGACGGCGGTACCGACCGGCGGGCCAGCTGCTCCGGGCTGAGGCCCTCGCATTTCATGCGCAGGGTGAGGCGGTAGTTCGTCAGGAAGTCCTGCAGCGTCGGCAGCTCGCCGTCCGGACTCGGACCTTCGCTGTTGCGGGGATCGTCGTCCGGATTCGCCCACATGTCGGGGTACACGGTCGCCTGGGTCCATCGCGCGGGTCGCTCAGTCATGTGGGGCATGATCCTCCTCAAGGTCCCTGCTCTGCCACCGAGTTATCGCTCGTACGACCCCGCCTCGGACCGTCGGAAACCGTTTTGGGGCCGGCCGTCAGGGCATCCGCGTACGCATGTATCACGACATGACGGTGCGGGCGTCCGGGGGAAGCGGGGGCCCGGTCCTCGTTCCGATATTGTGCCTCTTCCTGGTCATGGGGCTGATCCAGGTCCTGCGCCCGCAACTGCTGTGGCGGGTGAACAGGCGGCTCCAGCGGGGCTGGGTGAGGGATCCCGACGCGACCGAACCCACGGCGAAGGGCTATGCGGTGCAACGCGTCTCGGGGGTGCTCTTCCTCGCCGTGGCCACGTGGATGCTCATCCGGCAGTTCTGACGGGGCGGGCCGTCAGCGCAGCGTGATGTGCGGCTCGAACGCGTCCAGCAGCAGTTCCCGCATACGGGCCGTCGACATGCCGCCCGTGCCGGCCAGGACCTGGATCGCGAGGCCGTCGACCATGCCGGTGAAACGCCCGGTCAGGGCTTCCGGGTCGGCGCCCGCCGCCATCCCCTCCCGTCGGCAGGCGCGCACCAGGTCGAGCACGATCTGCCGCCAGCGGGCGTAGACGGTGCTCTGCCCCGGGCGCAGGGTCGGGTCGAGGATGGCCTCGTTCCACGACTGCACCCACACCGACCACTCCTCCACGTCCTCCTCGCCGGCCGGCAACTGCACCTCGATCAGCCGGCGCAGCTTCTCCACCGTGCTGCCGGCCGTGCGGAACTCGGCCTCCAGACGGGTGTGGAAGCGCTCGGCGTAGTACAGCAGGGCGGCCCGCAGCGCGTCGTCCTTGGTCGGGAAGTGGTAATGCACGGTGCCTGTGCTGGTGCCGCACGCGCGGGCGATGTCGGCGACGCGCACCTTGTGGAAGCCGCGCCGGGCGATCAGGCGGGCGGTGGCCTCGAGGATCTGGGCCCGGCGCGCCTCCGCGTCCAGCGCGTCGGCCCGTCGCCGCGGGCCCGGGCCGGCGGCGCTCTCGCGCGAGACGGGAGGCCGCCCCGTTCCGGTGCGCAGATACCGCAACGACACCTTGCCGACCTGCGCGATGGCCTCGACCTCGTGCTCCTTCAGCCGGCGGCTGCCGCGCAGTGCCTTGGACAGCGCGGTGGGGTCCATGCCGATGCGGTCGGCGAACTCCCGCTGACTGATCGGAGCCGACGTCACGACCAGCCGCGCCCGGTCCGCCAGGGTGGGGGCCCCGGTCTCGGCGTCCCCCGCCGGGCCGTGAGTCGCGGTCATGCTGCGTGGTCCCTTCAGCCGTCCGCCTGCAGGGAGGCGATGACGTCGTCGGCGGCGCGGTAGCCCGAGGATATCGCGCCGTCGATGTACCCGTTCCAGACCGTGGCCGTCTCGGTGCCCGCCCAGTGCACGGGCCCGGTGGGTTCCCGCCAGCCGCGCCGGCCGTAGCCGGTCCAGCCGCCGGGGGTGGCGAACGCCTCGTATCCGCCGCGGGCGAAGGCGTCCCGCGACCAGGTCTTCTCGCTGTAGCCGACCGGTCGTGCAGCCTCTTCCCCCACCACACGGCCGAAGCTCGCCAGCACGGCGTCCCGGCGTGCTTCCGGTCCGAGATCGGCCCACCGGGTGAGCCGGTCCCCGTACACGAACCCGACGAGCACACCGGGGGTGCCCGCGGCCGGGGAGTTGTCGTAGACCACGCCGACCGGCCCGTCGTCGTAGAGCGTGGCCGTGCCGGACAGGCCGAGGGCGCGCCAGAACGGCGTCCCGTAGACGGCGTGGACCTTGGCGACGCGGCCCATCGGGCTGTGCGCCAGCCACCCGTCCCGGCTGACCGGAAGGCCGGGTGTGAAGCGGAGGGCGCGGACCGCGTGCGGCGGCAGCGCCACGATCGCGCGGCGGGCCTCGACCACCGTGGACGCCGTCTCCACGCGGACGGTGCCAGCGCCGTACCGGAGCGCGGTCACCGCCTCGCCGAGCCGCAGCCGCTCACCGAGCAGGTCCGCGACCGCGCGGGCGGGACCGGCGGCCCCGGCCGTGAAGCGGCTGTCCTGGGCGCAGCCCCGCGTCTCCATCAACTGCTCGTAGCCCCCGGCGGCGGCGATGTAGAACAGCACGTGCAACAGCGAGATCTCGTACGGCTCCGCGCACCACACCCCCTGGACGGTGAGGGCCAGCCGGCGCCGGGCGTCGGGGTCCTCGGTGCGGGCCCGGAAGAAGGAATCCGCCGTGCACGCGTCGAACTCCTCGAAGCGCGGGGTCCGCCAGGGGGCAGCGGTGTCCACGGTCCGTGCGAGGTCGTCCAGGAGGGCGGTGACACGGAGGTACTCCGCGACACCGGGACCGTCGTCCGGCGCCGCCCCGGCGTAGGGGACGCGGGTGCCGTCGTGCCACACCTCGATGTGCCGGCCGGCCTCCCAGGTGGGGAACGTCGCGCAACCGAAGCGGGCGGCGAGCGAGAGCAGATGCCGCTGCGTCGGACCGACCCACTGACCGCCGTGATCCAGCGTCAGCCCGTCGGTGCGGGTCTCGCTGAGCACGCGTCCCCCCACCCGGTCGGCGGCCTCCAGGACCGCGCAGTCGACGCCCGCGTCCTCGAGCCGCAGCGCCGCGGCGAGCCCGGCGTAGCCGGCTCCCACCACCACGACCTCGGTCTCGATCAGGTCCGTTCCAGTCTCTTCCCACATGGCGGCCGAGCATGACGCAAGACTGACGAGTCAGTCAATGCTTGCGATTCATGGCGTCCACGGCATTGACACCTCGGAGCCTGTCCGCAACATTGACCGAGCAATCAGCATTGCGATTCCGATGATGTCGGGCGCCTCGGCCGAGGCCGGTGCGCGCCCCGTGGAGGCCCGCGCACCGGCGTGTCCGGTCGCCGTGAGGGCCCACTGTCGCGAAAGGCCCGGCCGGGACCGTCGGCCTTTCACCGCTCGAGACCCTGGATGGGGGTCGATGATGGCAACCACCGCACACACCACATCCGACGAGGACGCGGGCAGTGGCCTGCGGTCCGGCGCACTCTCGATGGCGACCAGCCTGATCCTGTCCGTGGCGTCGGCCGCACCCGCCTACAGCCTCGCCGCCACGCTGGCCTTCATCGTGGCCTACGCCGGCTTCCAGGCGCCGGTGATCGTCCTGCTCGCCTTCGTGCCGATCCTCTTCGTCTCCTTCGGCTACGCCGCCCTCAACCGCCGGGATCCGGACTGCGGCACGATCTTCACCTGGGCGGGCAGCGTCCTCGGCCCACGCGCCGGCTTCATGGGCGGCTGGGCCGTCATCGCCTCCTTCGTCCTGGTGATGGCGAGTCTGGCCCAGGTCGCGGGGCAGTACGTCTTCATCCTCTGCGGCGCGGACGGCATCGGCTCCGACCCGTCCAGCCCCTGGGTCCTCGCGGTGGGGCTCGGCTGGATGGTCCTCATGACGGCCGTCTGCTACCGGGGCATCGAGGTGGCCGCCGCCGTCCAACGCGCCCTGCTGTTCCTGGAGTTCGCCATGCTCGTGGTGTTCTCGGTGGTCGCTCTGGTGCGCGTGTACGCCGGGCACGGCGCCCCCGGTGCCCGGCGGCCGAGCCTGTCGTGGCTGAACCCGTTCGAGATCCCCTCGGCCGGCGCGTTCGTCAGCGGCCTGGTCCTGATGCTCTTCATCTACTGGGGCTGGGAGACGGCCGTCACCGTCAACGAGGAGACCGCCGACCGCCGCCGCACCCCGGGCCGGGCGGCGGTGTGGTCCACGATCGTGCTGCTCGCGCTGTACCTGGTCGCCACCGTCGCGACTCTCGCCTACGCCGGGGTCGGAACGACAGGGGTCGGGCTCGGCAACCCCGACAACTTCGGCGACGTCTTCTCCGCCATCGGTCAGGCCGTCTTCGGCACCGGCGCGGTCGGGACCTTTCTGTGGCACCTGCTCGTCCTCATGGTGCTGTCCTCGGCCGCCGCCTCCACGGAGACGACCGTGCTCTCGCTCGGGCGCACCCTCCTCGCCATGGGCCGGCAGGGTGCCGTACCGCGCGTCTTCGCCAGGACCCATCCGCGCCACGCCAGTCCGCATGTCGGCACCGTCGCGATCGGGGTCGCCGGTGCCGTCTGCTACGTCGTGATGAACCTCCTCGCCGACGGCCAGGTCATCGGCGACGCCGTGTCCTCGTGCGGCTTGATGATCGCCTTCTACTACGGCCTCACCGGTCTGACCTCGGCCTGGGCCTACCGCGACGCACGGCGAGGCGGTGCCGGCGACCTCTGGCTGCGCATCGTCCTGCCCGCGATCGGGGGAGTGGTGCTGCTCGCGGCCGGCGCCTGGAGCCTCGTGAACGACTGGGACCCGGCGAACAGCTCCACCTCCTGGACGCTGCCGTTCGCCCCCCACTGGCACATCGGCGGGGTCTTCCTCATCGGCGCGGGCGCGCTCGCGGTCGGCTGGCTGCTGACGGTGGCCGGCGCGCGCCTGGCGCCGCAGTACTTCCACGGGGCGCCTCGCCGACCCCGGCTCGCCGCCCGCACCGCCCCGGGCGACTGATCCGGAACTGAATCGCTATTCAGTACGCGCACTCATTGACAGGGGTGGTCCGCCCTCCGAATACTGACTGGCGATTCAGTAAAGGCTGCCGCGAAGCGTCGAGACGTCGAGACATAGAGACATCGAGACGCTGCGAAGCCGAGAACCCGAGAACCCGAGCAGTCGAGAAGTCGAGACGCCCCCTTCCTCGTGTCTGGAGAGGTCATGTCAGAGCTGCCCACCGAGCTGGTCCCACTGACCCAGGAACAACGGGACATCATCGATCTCACCCGCACCTTCGCCCGCGAGGAGATCCGGCCGCGGGCCCGCGCCGTGGACGAGGCCGACACCGAGACGCCCTGGGACCTGTGGCGCAAGGCCGCCAAGGTCGGCATCACCGGGTTCATGCTGCCGGCCGAGTACGGCGGGGGCGGCTTCACCGACGTCTTCACCCAGGTACTCGTGCAGGAGGAGCTGTGCGTCGGTGACCTCGGCATCGGCAACCTGCTGTGCTCCAACGGCTTCTTCGCCGACCCGCTGCTGGAACTCGGCACCGAGGAGCAGAAGCGCACCTGGCTCACGCCGCTCGCCGGCCCCGACACCCCCATGACGTCGCTGGCGACCACCGAGCCCGGCGCCGGCTCCGACGCCGCCTCCATCACCACCACCGCCACCCGCACCGCCGGCGGCTACCGCCTGAACGGCCAGAAGGCGTGGATCTCCAACGCGGGCGAGGCCGAGAGCTACGTCGTCTTCGCGAAGACCGACCCGGCGCAGCGCTCCCGCGGCGTGACCGCGTTCCTGCTGCGCAAGGGCACGGACGGGATGGAGTTCGGCGAGCCGATGCGCAAGATGGGCCAGAGGGCCATCGTCTGCCGGGAGATCTTCCTCCACGACGTCTTCGTCCCCGAGGCGGACCGGCTGGGGGAGGAGGGACGGGGCTTCCACGGCCTGATGCGCACCTTCGACATCTCCCGCGCCGTGCTCGGCGCGGCCGCCACCGGCGTCGCCCGCGCCGCGTACGAGTACGCCCGTGACTACGCCAAGAGCCGTGTGCAGTTCGGCAAGCCGATCGTCGAACACCAGGCGGTCGCCTTCCGGCTCGCGGACATGCGCACGCGTATCGAGCAGGCTCGCCTGATGACCTGGCGCGCCGCCAAGCGGCTGGACGCCGGTCTGGACGCCACCGCCGAGGCGGCGATGGCCAAGCTCACCGCCTCCGAGACCGCCGCCTACTGCACCTGGGCGGCCGTGCAGACCCTGGGCGGCTGGGGCTACTCGCGCGAGTACCCCGTGGAACAGTGGATGCGGGACGCCAAACTGGAGGAGATCGAGGAGGGCACCTCCGACATCATGCGCCTGGTCATCTCGCGGAGCCTGTGATGACGTCCGTGACCACAGCGACCGCGACCGCTGACCCCGCCGCGGCCGAGGCCGGGTGCAGGCGTGCTTCCGGGGCTTCGCTCACCGGCGGTGAGGCCCTCGTGCGGGCCCTCGCCGCGCACGGCGTGACCCGGGCGTTCGGCATCCCCGGCACCCACAACCTGGAGATCTACCGGCACTTGTCCGGCTACGGCATCGACCACGTCAACCCCCGCCACGAACAGGGCGCGGGCTACGCCGCCGACGCCTACGCACGTGTCAGCCGGAACCCCGGCGTGGCCCTCACCACCACCGGACCCGCCCTGCTGAACATCGCGGCGGCCGTCGGCCAGGCGTACTCCGACAGCGTGCCGCTGCTCGTCGTCTCGCCCGGCATGCCACTGCGCCATCCCCGGCAGCCGACCGGACTGCTGCACGAGATGCGCAGCCAGACCGAGGCACTGCGCGGCGTCGCCGCCTTCAGCCACCGCGTCTCCTCGGTGGACGAGATCGGCGCCGCCGTCGCCCGCGCTTTCACCCTCTTCCGTACGCAGCGACCGCGGCCGGTGCACATCGAGGTGCCGCTGGACCTGCTCACCACGGCGGAGCCGGCGGGCCCGGTCAGGGCCGCCCCGCCGGCCGAGCCGGCCAAGCCCGCCGCAGGCGCCCTCGCGGCAGCCGCCGAGGCCCTGCGCGGGGCCGCCCGCCCGGCGCTCGTCCTGGGCGGCGGCGCACGCGCGGCGGCCGCCGAATGCCTACGGCTCGCCATGGCGTTGGGCGCGCCCGTGGCGACCACGGCCAACGGCAAGGGCGTCGTCGCGGAGACCCACCCGCTGTCGCTCGGCGTGTCCCTGCACAGCCGCGCCGTACGGCGGTGGCTGGAGGGGCGCGACGTGGTCCTCGCCGTCGGCACCGAACTCGCCGAATCCGACCTGTGGGACGCCCCGCCCGCCCTGCGCGGCACCCTCATCCGCGCGGACATCGACCCCGCGCAGATGTACGCCGCCCTGCCTGCTGACATCCCGCTGGTCGGAGACGCCCGAGCCACCCTGCGCGCGCTGCTGACCGTCCTCGGGCCGGACGCCGGCACCCCGAAGCCGGACACCGACGGCAACCCGCGCGCGTGCACCCCGAAGCCGCCCTCCCACGAGACGCCGAGCGCGGACAGCGACGCCGCCCACCGCTCGGTCGCCGCGCTGCGCGCCGAACGGGACGCGGAGACGCACACCCGGGACGCGCATCTGCTGCCGTATCTCGCGGCGATCCGGTCGGTGCTCCCCGACGACGCGGTGCTGACCTCGGACAGCGCCCAGTGCTGTTACTACGGCGCCCTCCCGCACCTGCCCGTCGGCCCACGGGGCCGCTATCTGCACCCGACGGGCTTCGGCACCCTCGGCTACGCCCTGCCCGCGGCCATCGGCGCCAAGACCGCCGACCCCGGCCGGGCGGTCGTCGCGCTCAGCGGCGACGGCGGCCTGCAGTTCTCCGTCCAGGAACTCGCCACCGCGGTACAGCTCGGACTGCCCCTGCCCGTCGTCGTCTTCGACAACGGCGGTTACGGCGAGATCCGCGACGAGATGCTCGGGCGCGGCGACCGCCCCGTCGCGGTCGACCTGCCGCCCGTCGACCTGCCCGCCCTGGCCCGCGCCTACGGCGGCCACGGCGTGCGCGCCGGCACACCCGGCGCGCTCGCGGACGCGCTGCGCCACGCCTTGCGCACCCCCGGCCCCACCCTCATCACCGTCCCCGAGGAGCCCTCGCGATGACCACGCCCCCCACCACCTCGCCGACCGCCGCCACACCTTCGGCGAGCGGACCGCAGCGGCCGGGAACGGACGCGCCCGCGCCGCTGGTCTCCCTCACCTGGACCGACCACGAGACCGGCCGTCAGGGGTTCCTCGTCATCGACCGGCTGGTGCGCGGCGTCTCCAGCGGCGGCCTGCGCATGCGCCCCGGATGCACCTTGGAGGAGGTCACGGGCCTGGCCCGCGGCATGACGATGAAGGAGGCGCTGCACTACAACCCCCAGGGCCGCTACATCCCGCTCGGCGGCGCCAAGGGCGGCATCGACTGCGACCCGCGCGACCCCGCCGCCCACGGCGTCCTGGTCCGCTACCTGCGCGCCGTACGCCCCTACATCGAGCAGTTCTGGACCACCGGCGAGGACCTCGGCCTCACCCAGGACCTCGTCGACCGGGCCGCCGCCGAAGCCGGACTCGTCTCCTCCATCCAGGCGGTCTACCCCCTCCTCGACGACGAGGAGGCCGCCCGCGAGCGGCTCGCGGACGCCTTCGCCATCGACGTCGACGGGATCGGCCTGGACGAACTCGTCGGCGGCTGCGGGGTGGCCGAATCGGTACTGACCGCGCTGGACCGCGCCGGCGTCCCGCACGAGGGCACCCGGGTCTCGGTCCAGGGCCTGGGCACCATGGGCGGCGCCACCGCCCGCTTCCTGGCCCGCGCCGGGCTGCGCGTCGTCGCGGTCGCCGACATCAAGGGCACCATCGCCAACCCGGACGGACTCGACGTCGAGGCGCTGCTCGCCGCCCGCGACGGCCACGGCAGCGTGGACCGCGCCGCGCTGCGCCCCGAGGACCGGGAACTGCCGCCCGGCGCCTGGCTGACCGCCGACGCCGAGGTGCTGGTCCCGGCCGCCGTCTCCTACGCCGTCGACACCACCAACCAGGCCGGCGTCACCGCCCGCTGGATCGTCGAGGCCGCCAACATGCCCGTGCTGCCGGAGGCGGAGGAACTGCTGGCCGCCCGCGGCGTCACGGTGCTGCCCGACGTGGCCGTCAACTCCGGTACCAACGCCTGGTGGTGGTGGACGCTGTTCGGCGACATCGGGGCCGACGCCGACGAGGCGTTCGCCCACACCCGGCGCTCGATGCGGGCCCTGGTCGACCAGCTCCTGGCCCGGGCCGAGGCCGAGGGCTGCACACCCCGCGCCGCCGCACACGCTCTCGCCGCCGACCGGCTGCCGGTCATCACCGAGCGCTTCGGAGTCTTCCGTTGACGGCCGCGGACATCGAGCGGGCCACCCGCCCCGGCGGGCTCGCCCCGCTCTTCGACCCGCGGTCGGTGGCCGTCGTCGGTGCCTCCGACAACCCGGCGAAGTGGGGGTACTGGCTCGCCTCGGGTGCGCTGACCGGCCGCCACCGCCGCACGGTGCACCTGGTCAACCGGCGGGGCGGCACCCTGGACGGGACACCGTTCCTGCCGGACCTGGCCGCGCTCCCGGACGCGGTCGAGCACGTCGTGGTGGCGGTGCCCGCGCCCCAGGTGCGCGGCGTCGTCAGCGACGGACTGGCCGCCGGCGCGCGCTGTTTCACCGTCATCACCTCGGGCGGCGCCGGCGCCGACGAGGAGCGCGCGCTGGCACGGCTGGTGACCGGGCACGGCGCGCGCCTGCTCGGGCCGAACTGCATGGGGGTCGTCGACACCGCGGCCGAACTACGCCTGAGCTGGGGAGACTTCCCGGCAGGCCAGGTCGGGCTGGTCTCGCAGAGCGGCAACCTCGCCCTGGAGATCGGCCGTCTGCTGGCCCGCGCAGGGCAGGGCTTCTCCCGCTTCGTCTCCCTCGGCAACCAGCGGGACATCGACGCCACGGACGCCCTGGAAGCCCTCGTCGACCACGAGCCGACCAAGGCCATCGCCGCGTACGTCGAGGACTTCCGCGACGGCCGGCGCCTGGCACGCGCGCTCACCGCCGCGCACGCCGCGGGCAAGCCGGTGCTGCTGCTCACCGTGGGCCGCAGCGAGGCCTCCGGACGGGCCGCGGCCTCCCACACCGGTGCCCTGGTCACCGCCCGCGCGACGGTGGAGGCGGTGTGCCGCGACGCCGGTGCGCTGCTGCTGGAGTCGGCGGGCGAGGTCGTGGACACGGCCGTGTGCCTGCTGGCCGGTGCCGGTGCCGGTGCCGGTGCCGGTGCGGGTGTGGGCACACGTCGGCGCGCCGGCACCGCACCCCGAGCGCCCGGCGCACAGAGCACGCCCGGCGCACAGCGCACGCCCGCCGCGCAGGACACGCCGGGCACGCGCCGCGCCCGCGTGGCCGTCGTCGGTGACAGCGGCGGGCAAGGCGCCCTGGCCGCCGACGCCTTCGCCGCCCGCGGCCTGGACGTACCGCCCCTGTCCGAGCCCACCCGCGCCGCGCTCGCCGCACAGCTGCCCCCCGGTGCCGGGTGTGGCAACCCCGTCGACCTGGCCGGTGCGGGCGAGGCGGACCTCACGGCCTACGCCCGTATCGCCCGGACCCTGCTGTCCTCCGGCGAGGCCGAAGCCGTCGTCCTGACCGGCTACTTCGGCGACTACGCCTCCGCCAACCCCGCGCAGGAGCGGCACGAATGCGCCGTGGCCGCCCAACTCGCCGAAGCCGCCGAGCAGTCCGGGCGCACCCTCCTGGTCCACACCATGGCCCGGGACACGGCCGCCCTCACCGTCCTGCGCGGCCGCGGCATCCCCGTCTACGAACGCATCGAGCACGCCGCCGCCGCCCTCGCGGCCACCGAACACCTCCGTACGACACCCCCGGCGCCCCCGGCACCGCCACAGCCGCCGCCGGCCGCGCCGCCGGTGTCCGACGGCGGCTACCGCACCACCCGTGAGCTGCTGCGCCGCTATGGACTGGCCTTTCCCGACGCCGAGTTCGTGCGCAGCGCGGCCGACGCCGTGCGCGCCGCCCGCCGCATCGGGCACCCGGTCGTCCTCAAGGCCATGGGCCTCGCGCACAAGACGGAGGCGGGCGGCGTGGCGCTCTCGCTCACCGACGAGCACGCCGTGCGCGCCGCCTTCACCGCGATGCGCGCCACGACCGGCGCCGGCCACTACGCCGTCGAGGCGATGGTCACCGAGCCCCACGCGGTCGAACTCATCGCCGGAGTACGGCGCGACCCGGCGTTCGGCCCGGTCCTCATGGCCGGCATCGGCGGCGTACGCGCCGAACTCCTCGGCGACGTCGTGCTCGCCCTCGCGCCGCTCACCCCCGAGCACGCCCGCGACCTGCTGCGCTCGCTGCGCCACGCGCCGCTGCTCGCGGGCTGGCGCGGCGCCCCGCCCGTCGACGTGGACGCGGCGGCGCGGGCGCTGTGCGCCCTCGCCCGGGCCGCGGTCGAGCATCCCGAGCTCGCCGAGCTGGAAGTCAACCCGCTGCTCGTCCACCCGGGCGGCGCCCTCGCCCTGGACGCGCACGCGGTCCTCGCCCCGACCGAAAGGCCCCGCACATGACGTCCCGCGACACCGCGGAGTTCACCGGCCGCACCTACCTGGTCACCGGCGGCGGCAGCGGCATCGGCCGCGCGATCGCCCTGGCGCTCGCCGAGGCGGGAGCCCGGCCCGTCGTCGCCGGACGCACCCCCGAACGCCTCGACGAGACCGTGGCCCTGATCGAGAAGGCCGGCGGCAGCGCGCTCGCCGTCCCCACCGACGTACGCGACCCGCAGGCCGTGGACGCATTGGTGGCGGCCGCGGTCGACCGGTACGGGCGCCTGGACGGGCTGGTGAACAACGCCGCCGGCAACTTCGTCACGCCCGGCATCGACCTCAGCCCCAACGGCTGGCGCGCGGTCGTGGACATCGTCCTCAACGGCTCCTACTACTGCACCCGCGCCGTGGCCCGCCACCTGCGCGAGGCGGGAAGCGCGGGCTCGATCCTCTCGGTGATCGCCACATATGCCTGGCACGGCCACCCGGGCACCGTGCACTCCGCCGCCGCCAAGGCCGGGGTCCTCGCGATGAGCCGCACCCTCGCCGTCGAACTGGCCCCGCTCGGGATCAGGCTGAACTGCATCGCGCCCGGACCGACGGAGACCGACGGGGCCGGTGCCGCGCTCTGGGCGACACCCGAGGCGCGTGCCGACGTCCTCTCCTCCGTCCCCGCGGGCCGGTTCGCGAGCGTCGAGGAGGTCGCGGACGCGGCGCTCTTCCTGCTCGGCGACCGCGCGTCCTATCTGACCGGCGAGTGCCTGACGCTCGACGGCGGACAGTGGCTGGGCAAGCAGATCTACGGCCGCGCCACGACGACCGCGTAGCTCACCCACGGAAGACCGGCGGCGCGGCCCTCGCCGTGCCGCCGCTCAGCCCTGCCCTCCCGCGACGGCGCCCGGCCGTGCCCGCGGCGCACCCCGCGGCCCAGCGGTCCTCCTCGATGCGGGGAAACCTGCTCCCGCTCTCTTGACGGACCCGTGCGGCGCGCGCCACAGTCGCCCACTACTAACTGGTCATTCAGTCAGTTGGCCCCGGTCGTCCGCACCCCCAACGGTCCCACCCACACCGCCACGTCCCCCAGGAGCCGTGCACGTGACCCAAGCGACCCCGAACCCCGGCCCGAGCACCCCCGACCTGTCCGAAGGGTGGAGCGAGCAGCGCTCCCACCTCCACAAGGACCTGCGCCGCCTGGACGTGCTCTTCTTCCTGATCTGCACGCTCGTCGGTCTCGACACCATCGGCTCGGTGGCGGCGCAGGGCCCGCAGGGACTGACCTGGATGGCCGTACTCGCGCTCGCCTTCTTCCTGCCCTACGGGCTGCTGGTGGCGGAACTCGGCTCGGCCTTCCCCGTCCAGGGCGGCCCCTACGTCTGGACCCGGCTCGCCTTCGGACGGCTCGTCGCCGGCCTCAACCAGGTCCTCTACTGGCTCTCCAACCCGGTGTGGCTCGGCGGCAGCCTGTGCATCATCGCCCTGACCACCTGGGAGGAGTTCTTCACTCCGCTGCCGGGACTGTGGAAGTACGCGGCCGGGCTCGCCTTCATCTGGCTCGGCGCCCTCGCCGTCATCCAGTCCGTGCGGGTCGGCAAGTGGGTGCCCACCGCCGGCGCCGTGGCCCGGATCGTCCTGCTCGGCTTCTTCCTCGTCTCGGTCGTCGTCTACGCCGCCGAGCACGGCGTGCACGCCCTCCCCGCCGGCGAGTTCAGCCCCACCTACGCCGGTTTCGTCGCCCTGGTGCCCGTCCTCATCTTCAACTACGTCGGCTTCGAACTCCCCAGCTCCGCCGCCGAGGAGATGACCAACCCCAAGCGGGACATCCCCCTGTCCATCCTGCGTTCCGGCTTCGCCTCGCTGGTCCTGTACGGCGGCCCCATCCTCGGCATCCTCTTCGTGCTCCCGGCCAAGGAGATCGGCAGCCTCGCCGGTTTCATCGACGCCTGCAAGGCGGTCTTCACGGTCTACGGCGGCCATGTCGCCGCCGACGGCACCGTGGTCCTGACCGGCGCCGGCTCGGTGCTCGGCGGCATTGCGGCGGCCGGGCTCATCATCGGCCTGCTCACCAGCGGCGTCACCTGGGCGATGGGCGCCCACCGGGCGCAGGCGGTGGCCTGCGCGGACGGGGCGGGACCCGCCTGGCTGGGCAAGGTCTCCGAGCGCCACGGCACCCCGGTCCGCGTCAACGTGCTCTCCTCCGTCCTCGCCTCCGTGCTGCTGATCGTCGCCCTCAACCTCACCAGCGGCGACGGCGAGAAGTACTTCGCCGCCGGACTCGGCCTCGCCATCAGCACCACCTTCATCTCCTACGTCATCACCTTCCCGAGCCTGATCGTGCTGCGCCGCAAGTACCCGGACACTCCGCGGCCGTACAGCGTGCCCGGCGGCCGCTTCGGCCTGTGGGCGGTCACCGTGCTCGCCACCGGCCTGGTCGCCTTCACCGTCGTGGTCCTGATCTGGCCGGGCTTCGGCGTCGGCTGGTTCGGCACCGCGGGCTCCGCCGCCGACTCGCTGCCGCCGAGTTTCGCGGGCGAGCGCCTTCAGTACACGCTCAGTCAGGTGGTGCCGCTGGTGTTCTTCCTCGGGGTCGGCGCGCTCTTCTACGCCTGGGGCGCCCCGGCACGCCGCCGCGCACGCGCCGCCGAACACGCCCGGGCACTCGGCGGCCACGACCTGGCCCACTCCCCGCGCAGCGCCGCCGCGGCCGAGCAGTGAGCGGAGCACCCTCGGACCCGCCGCGTCCCGAGTGCGTCGTCACCGGGGCGGCGGGTAGACCAGGTGCCCGTCACGGACCCGCGCGTGCTCGTTGAGCACGGCCGGCTTGGACGTCGTCGCGGACATGATGTGTTCCACCTCCGCGCCGGCGACCAGCAGGGCGTCCGTGATGAGCCGGCGGTGGCAGCGCCACGGCACCGCCTCGCTGCACATGATCGCCGGGCGCTCGTGCCCGGCCAGTCGCAGGAGTTCGTCGAGGCCGGCCGCGAACTCCTCGCCGGCCATGTAGTCGGCGTAGTCGCGGAAGGCCTTGACCCGCCACGCGCCGTTCTCGCTCGGCACACCCTTGGGGGTGTGCCGGCGGCCACCGAGGCGGCGGATCCAGCGGTATCCGATGTCGGACGGCAGGGACTCCTCGATCGCCGCCTGATTCCACTGCGGGTGCTTCCGCGACGACGGGAACGAGCGGACGTCGACCAGGCACGTCACGTCGTGCGCCCGCAGCATCTCCACCACCTCGTCGAAGCCGCGCGTCGAGTGCCCGACGGTACAGATACGGTTGGTCATCCGGCCGGCACACCTTCGTCAGCGTTCCTGTGCTCCTGACACACGTACCCCATCGACCGATGAGGGCCCGGCGGCCCGGGTACCACACTCCGTGGAGACCCACGCCGGACGAGCACAGGAGGGCGGGGCGGCGGGGACGTACACCGGTGACTCCGGGGCGGGCCTCGCGTGCGTCGCGCCCGGAAGAGGAGACATGACACGCACGGAACGCCTGCCGAGCGCTCGCCACCCCGTTTCCCCCTGCCGGGGCCGTTCCGTCCCGGGGAAGGCGGTGGCGCGATGAACCAGGACGGGTTGTCGCTGGCCTATCTGTCGGCGGCGTTCGGACTGTGCGCGGTCATCGGCCTCGAACGCGAGTACCGGCGCAAGTCGGCCGGCCTGCGCACGCATGTGCTGGTGGGACTGGGCGCGGCGCTGTTCATGCTGGTGTCGAAGTACGGCTTCGCGGACATGCTCGGCCGGCCCGGCGTCGCCCTGGACCCGTCCCGTGTGGCCGCGCAGATCGTGTCCGGCATCGGGTTCATCGGTGGCGGACTGATCTTCGTCCGCCGGGACGCGGTGCGGGGCCTGACGACCGCGGCGAGCGTCTGGCTCGCGGCCTCGATCGGCGCGGCCGCGGGCGCGGGGCTGCTCGTGCTGGCGTGCGCGGTGACGGTGGCGTACCTCGTGGTGGCGTTCGTCTTCCCGGTCCTCGCCCGGTGGCTGCCCAGGTCCCCGACGGAGACGGTACTGCTGCGCATCAGCTATCTCGACGGCCGCGGACTGCTGCGCGACATCGTCAGCGAGTGCACCGGGGCCGGCTTCCATGTGGCGGGCCTGCGCACGGCGGCCTCCCTGCCGACCCAGACGGCACCCGCCCAGGTGGGAGTCCTGCTGGAACTGACCGGCAACGGCACCCGCGAAGAGCTGGTACCCCGCCTGTCCCACCGCGAGGGCATCACGGAGGTCGCCTTCCTGGAGGACGAGGCGGACTGAGACGAGGCAGCCCGGTCGACGGGGCTCGCCCGGTGGTCCGTCGCAGGACCGGTCGGCTGTGTCCAGGCCGAGTTCTTCGGCGGCGTCGGGGAGGAGCGCGCCGCCGTGTGGGCGGCCGGGGCGCCGGCGTGGGGTCCGCTGGACGCGTCGGACTCTCCGACCATCAGCCCCATCTCGCAGGCCCTCCGGCACCTCGGAGTGACGCGGAGCCGCGGTGAGGACGAGTTCAGCGCTGCCGGACTGCACCGCCATCGGTTCACCGAGAACTGGGTCCCGCCCCGAACCTGACGGACCGAGCCCTGCGGCCCGGAGACTGTCGAGCGCCGCTCAGGCGACCGGGACCCGGATGAGACCGGTCCAGGAGTGCCGCACGGCTCGGTGGCGCGTGACGTGGGATTCGTGGGCCGGTGGGTACCCGGGCACCTGGCGAGGGAAGGAGTGATGAGCGTATGGCAAGCGGAGACGACTTCTACTCCAAGGACCGTCCCGACAACCCCGCGCTGGAGGAAGACCGGCCGCGCGGCGGCGGGCCGGAAGACCGCCCGGAGACCGGGCACCGGCACGTCTGGGTCTGGTGGCTCATAGGTGCCGTGGTCATTTTGATCCTGTTCTTCATGTTCATCTGACGGCCCCCTCTCGCCATCGCCGCGGCACGGCGCCCGCGCGAGGGAGCCCCACGAAGCCGCTCGCCCGTCCGGCGAGCGGCACCGGCGCCGCACCCCAGCGAGGGTGATGTGCCCC
>NZ_JBEZWX010000044.1:0-37064 GCF_040637635.1 Streptomyces sp. NPDC028635
CCCCGAATACATCTCGTACAACCGGATCCGGCACGAGAAGATTCACCGGCGTCAGTGGCGCCACTACGGACTGGGATTCATCATCCGTTACGCGCCCCGTCACTAGGGCGGGGCGCCGGTCAGCCCTCCAGCTCGCGGGCGTACGGCGGTTCCGCGCCCGCGCGGGAGCAGGTGACCGCCGCCGCGCGGGCCGCGTACCGCAGCAGGTGCTCCCAGCCGTCGGGGCCCAGAGTGGCCAGGGCGGCGGGGGAGAGGGCGTCGCGGGTGGCCAGGCCGTGCAGCAGGGCCGCGTTCACCGTGTCGCCCGCGCCGATCGTGTCCACGACGTCCACCGGCTCACCGGGCACGGAGTGCACCGCGCCGTCCGCCGTGAACGCGGTCAGGCCGTCCCCGCCCTGGGTGATCACCACGGCCGACGGACCGGCGGACAGCCACTCCCGCGGTGTGCCGCCCAGCCACAGGGCGTCCTCCTCGGAGAGCTTGAGCAGCGTCACGAAGGGCAGCCAGCTCTTGAACCGGGCCCGGTAGGCGTCCGCGTCGGGGATCAGCCCCGGCCGGATGTTCGGGTCGAGGGCGGTGAACACGCCCTGAGCGGCCGCGGTGCGCATCAGCCCCTCGTACGCGCTGGCGCCCGGCTCCAGCACCAGCGAGCACGTGCCGAAGGACACCGCCCGGGTCCCGGCCGGCAGTGCGGACGGCGCCGAGAAGAGCCGGTCGGCCGTCCCCTCGACATAGAAGGAGTAGGCGGCCGAGCCGCTCGGGTCGATCGTGGCGACGGCCAGCGTCGTCGGCTCGGGGCCGCGCTGCACGACCGAGACGTCCACACCGGCCGTACGCAGCCCGTCGAGCAAAGCTTCGCCGAAGGCGTCCCGCGACACCCGGGAGCAGAAGGCGGTGGGGGAGCCCAGCCGCCCCAGGGCGACCGCCGTGTTGTACGGCCCGCCACCCAGCGCGGGCCTCAGGGCGGCGAGGGCACCGGTGCCCTGCGGTACCAGGTCGATCAGGGCCTCACCGGCGACGACGATCATGCGACGGTTCCTCTCCTCTGGAGCGTGGGGTAGCGAGGGCTCTTGTGTGCGGTGGCTCTCCGTGCGCGGCTCTCACCCGCCCGGCGTCGACGCCCCCGGCTCTTCCGGGCAGCCGCACGAGGTGCGGTGGACGAAGGAGCAGGGCAGCCGCACGGCGCGCGCGGGCCGCTCCGGCTCGGCGAGCCGCTCCAGCAGCACGCGGACGGCGGTGGCGCCCAGTTCCCTGCTGGGCTGGGCGATCGCGGTCAGGCGGGGGGAGAACACATCCGCCCAGGCGAAGTCGTCGAAGCAGCACAGCGCGATGTCGCCGGGCACGGTCAGGCCCCGGGCGCGCAGGGCCCGCAGGGCGCCGATGGTCATCGCGTTGTTGGCGCTGACCAGAGCGGTGGGCGGCGCGGCCGACGCCAGCAGTTCGGCGGTGGCCCGCTCGGCACCGGCCGCCTCGGAGTCGCCGTGGACGACGAGCCGCTCGTCACAGGGCAGAGCGGCGGCCGCGAGACCCTGCCGGTAGCCGCCGACCCGCTCCCGGGTGGTGCTGAGCCCGGGCAGTCCCGCGACCAGGCCGATCCGGCGGTGCCCGAGTCCGGCGAGATGGGTGACGAGGCGGGCGGTCGGCGCGGCGTTCTCGGCGTGCACCTGGTCGAAGCGGAAGGCCGGGTCCGTGGGGGCGTCGACGGCGCGGTCGAGGAACACCGTGGGCACGGCGTGGCGGGCGAGGTAGCCGACCAGGTCGTCCGGGCGGGGGGACGGCGCGACGATCACCCCGTCGACGCGGCGCTCGTGCAGCAGCTGCACGACCCGGCGCTCGTGCCCGGGATCGTCGTGCGGATCGGCGATGAGCAGGCCGTAGCCCTCCTCCAGCGCGGCCGCCTCGACGCCCTGGAGGATCTCCGTGAAGTAGGGGTTGCTGATCGCGGAGACAGCGAGGCCGATGGACCGGGTCCGGGACGTCACCAGCGAGCGGGCCAGCGTGTTCGGGGTGTATCCCAGCGCGTCGATGGCGTCGAGCACCGCCTGGCGGGTCCGCGGAAGCACCGGCCGGGTGCCGTTCAGGACGTGCGAGACGGTCGCGACGGACACACCGGCCGAGCGTGCCACGTCGGCCATGGTGGGCATGCGGGGTCTCCTTCCCGGCTCCGGAGCGGGCCTGGCACGGAAGCTATCCGATCCGCAGGCGGACGTAAACGTTTACGCAAGCGTTTACGCCCCCCGTCCGCGCGAGCTGTTCACGCCCCCGCCGGTCGCCGGCCTGGTCTGCGCCGCGCCGCACAGCGCCGTCCTCCCGCCGACCCGCTCGCACAGAGCCGACGGGGCCCGGTCAAGGGCGGTATCGTGCGGCACGCAGCACCGTCCGAACCCGTGGAGAACCTCATGTCCGGCAGCCCGGTCCCCAGCCGCCGCACCTTGCTGAAGGGTGCCGCCGCCGTCCCCGCCGCCGGGCTGGGCCTCGCGGCCTGCTCCGGGCAGTCCGAGTCCGAGGGGCCCGTGGACGTCGGCCCCGAGAGCGAGGTGGCCAGGGGTGGAGCGAAGCTGGACCGCAAGCACAACGTGGTGGTCGGCCGGGACACCGCCGGCACGCTCAAGGCGTTCAGCACGATCTGCACGCACGCGCAGTGCCCCATCGCCAAGCTGGACGGCACCACACTGACCTGCACCTGCCACGGCAGCCAGTTCGACGCCACCACCGGCAAGGTGCTGCACCCCCCGGCCACCGAGCCGCTCAAGGAGCTGCCGGTCCAGGTCAAGAACGGCCGGATCGTGGCGAACCCCTCGGCCTGACACCCCGGGACCGCGGCTCCGGAAGAACGCCGCGTCCGACGCCCGTGGACACCGCCCGGCGTTGTCCACAGCCGCGCCGCGCTGTCGGTGCACGCCAGTAGGGTGTGAGACATGGCCGACCCCTCCAGCTACCGCCCCAGGCCGGGTGAGATCCCGGACTCCCCGGGGGTGTACCGGTTCCGCGACGAGCACCGCCGGGTGATCTACGTCGGAAAGGCGAAAAGCCTGCGTCAGCGCCTGGCGAACTACTTCCAGGACCTGACGAACCTGCACCCCCGCACCCGCTCGATGGTGACCACGGCCGCGTCCGTGGAGTGGACGGTGGTGTCCACGGAGGTCGAGGCGCTGCAGCTGGAGTACTCCTGGATCAAGGAGTACGACCCCCGCTTCAACGTCAAGTACCGCGACGACAAGAGCTACCCCTACCTCGCGGTGACGATGAACGAGCAGTTCCCGCGGGTCCAGGTGATGCGCGGTCACAAGAAGAAGGGCGTGCGCTACTTCGGTCCCTACGCGCACGCGTGGGCCATCCGCGACACCGTCGACCTGCTGCTGCGCGTCTTCCCGGTGCGCACCTGCTCGGCCGGCGTCTTCAAGAACGCCTCCCGCACCGGCCGCCCCTGCCTGCTGGGCTACATCGGCAAGTGCTCCGCGCCCTGCGTCGGCCGGATCACCCCCGAGGACCACCGGGAGCTGGCCGAGGAGTTCTGCGACTTCATGGCCGGCCGTACGGGCACCTACCTGCGTCGTCTGGAGAAGCAGATGATGGAGGCGGCCGAGGACATGGAGTACGAGCGTGCCGCCCGCCTGCGGGACGACATAGGGGCCCTGAAGAAGGCCATGGAGAAGAACGCGGTCGTGCTCGCGGACGCGACCGACGCCGACCTCATCGCCGTCGCCGAGGACGAGCTGGAGGCGGCCGTGCAGATCTTCCACGTACGCGGCGGACGCGTGCGCGGCCAGCGCGGCTGGGTCACCGACAAGGTGGAGGAGATCACCACCGGCGCCCTCGTCGAGCACGCCCTGCAGCAGCTCTACGGCGAGGAGAGCGGCGACGCCGTGCCCAGGGAGGTCCTGGTGCCGGCGCTGCCCGACCCGCTGGAGCCGGTGCAGGAGTGGCTGACCGGCCGCCGCGGGTCGAACGTGTCGCTGCGCATCCCCCAGCGCGGCGACAAGAAGGCGCTGATGGAGACCGTGCAGCGCAACGCCCAACAGGCGCTCGTGCTGCACAAGACGAAGCGCGCCTCCGACCTCACCACGCGCTCGCGCGCGCTGGAGGAGATCGCCGACGCCCTCCAGCTGGACAGCGCCCCGCTGCGCATCGAGTGCTACGACATCTCCCACCTGCAGGGGCAGGACGTCGTGGCCTCCATGGTCGTCTTCGAGGACGGACTCGCCCGCAAGGGTGAATACCGCCGCTTCCAGATCAAGGGCTTCGAGGGCCAGGACGACGTCCGCTCCATGCACGAGGTGATCAACCGCCGCTTCCGGCGCTACCTCGCCGAGAAGGAGCGCACGGGCGAGTGGGCCGGAGAGGACGGCCAGGGCGCCGTCGACGGGTCGGACGGCCCGGACGGCCTTCCCGAGAGTCCCGGCGAGGCGAACGCCCTCAAGGACGAGGAAGGCCGCCCCAGGAAGTTCGCCTACCCGCCGCAGCTCGTCGTCGTCGACGGCGGGCAGCCGCAGGTCGCGGCCGCCAAGAGGGCCCTCGACGAGCTGGGCATCGACGACGTCGCCGTGTGCGGTCTCGCCAAGCGCCTGGAGGAGGTCTGGCTGCCGGACGACGACGACCCGGTGGTCCTGCCCCGCACCAGCGAGGGCCTCTACCTGCTGCAGCGCGTCCGTGACGAGGCGCACCGCTTCGCGATCACCTACCAGCGCACCAAACGGGCCAAGCGGTTCCGCGCCAGCCCCCTGGACGACGTGCCCGGCCTCGGCGAGACGCGCAAGCAGGCGCTGCTGAAGCACTTCGGTTCGCTGAAGAAGCTGCGCGCCGCCACCATCGACCAGATCTGCGAGGTCCCCGGCATAGGCCGCAAGACGGCCGAGACGGTCGCCGTGGCCCTCGCCCAGGCGTCCCCGGCCGCACCCGCCGTGAACACGGCGACGGGAGAGATCATTGAAGAGGAACCCGGCACCATGGGTTCCGACGGGGAACCCGTGACGACGGGCGCCCCGGACGAACGACGGGGGCAGGAGACATGACCGTGAACAAGCACGACGGGCAACAGGGCCGAGGCGGAGACGGAGCACACGTGAGTACGGGCACGAATGGCGAGACGCCCGGGGTTCCCGACGCGGCCATCCCCGAGCTGGTGATCATCTCCGGCATGTCCGGAGCGGGCCGCTCGACCGCGGCCAAGTGTCTGGAGGACCTCGGCTGGTTCGTCGTCGACAACCTCCCGCCCGCCCTGATCCCCACGATGGTGGAGCTCGGCGCGCGCTCGCAGGGCAACGTCGCGAGGATCGCCGTCGTCGTCGACGTACGCGGCCGGCGCTTCTTCGACAATCTGCGCGAGTCCCTCGCCGACCTCGACAGCAAGGGCGTCACCCGGCGGATCGTCTTCCTGGAGTCCTCCGACGAGGCCCTGGTGCGCCGCTTCGAGTCCGTGCGCCGCCCGCACCCGCTGCAGGGCGACGGCCGGATCGTCGACGGCATCGCCGCCGAGCGCGAGCTGCTGCGGGAGCTGCGCGGCGACGCCGACCTGGTGATCGACACCTCCAGCCTCAACGTGCACGAGCTGCGCGCCAAGATGGACGCCCAGTTCGCGGGCGACGAGGAACCCGAGCTGCGGGCCACCGTGATGTCGTTCGGGTTCAAGTACGGCCTGCCGGTGGACGCCGACCTGGTCGTGGACATGCGGTTCCTGCCCAACCCGCACTGGGTGCCCGAGCTGCGCCCCTTCACCGGGGTCAACGAGGAGGTCGCCGCCTACGTCTTCAACCAGCCCGGCGCCAAGGAGTTCCTGGACCGCTACACCGAGCTGCTCCAGTTGGTCGCCGCCGGCTACCGGCGCGAGGGCAAGCGCTATGTGACCATCGCGGTCGGCTGCACCGGCGGCAAGCACCGCTCGGTCGCCATGTCGGAGAAGCTCGCCGCTCGGCTCGCCGCCGAGGGTGTGGAGACGGTGGTCGTACACCGGGACATGGGACGGGAATGACGCGACGTACTCCCCGGCTGAGCCGGCTGCGCCGGGTCGTGCCGGAAGGGCGTGCGAGCCGGCCCGTCGAGGTCCGTGGCGCACGGCCGCGCCGCCGGGGCGCCCAGCCCAAGGTGGTCGCCCTCGGCGGCGGCATGGGCCTGTCCGCCTCGCTCGCCGCGCTGCGCCGGATCACCGGCGACCTCACGGCCGTCGTCACCGTCGCCGACGACGGCGGCTCCAGCGGACGCCTGCGCGACGAGCTGGGTGTGCTGCCGCCCGGCGACCTGCGCAAGGCGCTGGCCGCGCTGTGCGGCGACGACGAGTGGGGACAGACCTGGGCGCGGGTCATCCAGCACCGCTTCCAGTCCCACGGCGAGCTGCACGAGCACGCGGTCGGCAATCTGCTGATCGTCGCCCTGTGGGAGCAGCTCGGTGACCATGTCATGGCGCTCGACCTGGTCGGCAAGCTGCTCGGGGCGCACGGCCGCGTGCTGCCCATGTCGGCCGTACCGCTGGAGCTGCAGGCCCTGGTCAAGGGGCACGACCCGGAGCGCCCCGAGGACGTGGACACCGTGCGCGGGCAGGCCACCGTGGCCCTGACGCCGGGCGAGGTGCAGTCGGTGCACCTGGTGCCGCACGACCCGCCGGCCGTGCCCGAGGCCGTCGAGGCGGTGCTGGACGCGGACTGGGTGGTGCTCGGCCCGGGCTCCTGGTTCTCCTCGGTGATCCCGCATCTGCTGGTGCCCGAACTGCTGGACGCGCTGACCCAGACCAAGGCCCGCCGTGTGCTGTCGCTGAACCTCGCGCCGCAACCCGGGGAAACCGAGGGCTTCTCTCCGCAGCGTCATTTGGAGGTTTTGGGGCGACACGCCCCTAAACTCGCCCTCGACGTGGTGTTGGCCGACGAGGCCGCCGTGCCCGACCGCGACTCGCTCACCGAGGCCGCCAAGCGGCTCGGCGCCGCGGTCGAGCTGGCTCCGGTGGCGCGGACGGACGGAACCCCCCGGCACGACCCCGAGCTGCTGGCCGCCGCGTACGACCGTATTTTTCGGATGCATGGAAGGATCGGCCCATGGCGATGACGGCAGCGGTGAAGGACGAGATCTCCCGGCTTCCCGTCACCCGGACCTGCTGCAGGAAGGCGGAGGTCTCCGCCATTCTGCGGTTCGCCGGCGGCCTCCACCTGGTGAGCGGGCGCATTGTGATCGAGGCCGAGCTGGACACCGCGATGGCGGCCCGCCGGCTCAAGCGGGACATCCTGGAGATCTTCGGCCACAGTTCGGAGCTGATCGTGATGGCCCCCGGCGGGCTGCGCCGCGGCTCGCGGTACGTGGTGCGGGTCGTCGCGGGCGGTGACCAGCTGGCCCGCCAGACGGGCCTGGTGGACGGCCGGGGCCGGCCGATCCGCGGCCTGCCCCCGCAGGTGGTCTCGGGGGCCACCTGCGACGCCGAGGCGGCCTGGCGGGGCGCCTTCCTCGCGCACGGCTCGCTCACCGAGCCCGGCCGCTCCTCCTCCCTGGAGGTGACCTGCCCGGGTCCCGAGGCCGCGCTCGCCCTGGTCGGGGCCGCGCGCCGGCTCTCGATCGCCGCGAAGGCCCGTGAGGTGCGCGGCGTGGACCGGGTCGTGGTCCGTGACGGCGACGCGATCGGCGCCCTGCTGACCCGGCTCGGCGCGCACGAGTCGGTGCTGGCCTGGGAGGAGCGCCGGATGCGCCGCGAGGTGCGCGCCACGGCGAACCGGCTGGCCAACTTCGACGACGCCAACCTGCGCCGCTCCGCCCGCGCCGCGGTCGCCGCGGGCGCCCGGGTGCAGCGCGCGCTGGAGATCCTCGGCGACGACGTGCCCGAGCACCTCGCGGCCGCCGGCCGGCTGCGCATGGAGCACAAGCAGGCCTCCCTGGAGGAGCTGGGCGCGCTCGCCGACCCGCCGCTGACCAAGGACGCCGTGGCGGGCCGTATCCGACGGCTGCTCGCCATGGCCGACAAGCGCGCCTCCGATCTCGGCATCCCGGGCACGGAGGCCAACCTCAGCGAGGAGCTGGCCGACAACCTGGTCGGCTGACGCACCCTCGCCGAGGGCCGGCCGGACACCGCGCCGGCTGATGACGCACCCTCACCGACGCCGGTGGCTTGGGCCGTTCGGGTCCAAGCCACCGGCGTTTTCCGTGTCCTTGAGGCGCTCTTGACTCGATCATGCAGTGACATGAGCCTGGCAACCATTCGCCGCCGTGGCGAACCACTGCTAGGGGGGTTCATGAGACCCAGAGCGAGATCGATCCTCGCTGTCGGCGCGCTCCTGCTCGGCGGAGCGAGCCTCGCACCCATCGCCCAGGCACAACCGTCACCCGCCCACGACACGGACGAGATCAAGGTCTTCCGCGCCGACGTCACCGAGGAGCAGGTACCCCTGCTGCTGGCCGCCGGCCAGGATGCCCACGAACTCGGCGCGCGCGCCCCGCGGCACGGCAGGACCGCCGCCGAGGTCTACCTCACCGACGAGCAGGCCCACAAGCTGCGCGCGCAGGGCGTCGCCCTCACCGAGCACATCCTGTCCGCCCGCTCCGACACCCGCCTGAAGAGCGCCGCCCAGGGCGTCTTCCGGCCGTACAGCGGGCCCGGCGGACTGAAGGAGGAGATCGTCCGGACCGGACAGCAGCACCCCGGCCTGACCAAGGTGGTCTCCATCGGCAAGACGGTCCAAGGCCAGGACATCCTCGCGGTCAAGCTCACCAGGGACGCGAAGAGGACCAGGGACGGCTCCAGGCCGGCCGTGCTCTACATGTCCAACCAGCACGCGCGCGAGTGGATCACGCCGGAGATGACGCGCCGGCTGCTCCACCACTACCTGGACCACTACGCCACCGACCGGCGCATCAGGAAGATCGTCGACTCCACCGAGCTGTGGTTCGTGCTCTCGGCCAACCCCGACGGCTACGACTACACCTTCAAGGACGCGAGCACGCGCCTGTGGCGCAAGAACCTGCGGGACGTCAACGGCGACGGCGTCATCTCCACCGGCGACGGCGTCGACCTCAACCGCAACTTCGCCTACAAGTGGGGCTACGACGACGAGGGTTCGTCACCCAACCCCACCAGCGAGACCTACCGCGGCGCCGCGCCGGCCTCCGAGCCCGAGACCCGGGCGCTGGACGCCTTCGAAAAGCGCGTCGGCTTCCGGTACGCCATCAACTACCACTCCGCCGCCGAGCTGCTGCTCTACGGCGTCGGCTGGCAGGTCGCCACCCCGACCCCGGACGACGTCCTGTACAAGGCGCTCGCGGGCACCCCTGAGCACTCCGCGATCCCCGGCTACCACCCGCAGGTCTCCTCGGAGCTGTACACCACCAACGGCGAGGCGGACGGCCACGCGGGGAACGTCAACGGCACGGCGATGTTCACCCCGGAGATGTCGACCTGCCAGACCGCGTCGGACGCCGACCCGAACGACGCCTGGAACGCGGCCGACTGCCGTTCGGTCTTCACCTTCCCGGACGACGAGAAGCTGATCCAGCAGGAGTTCGCCAAGAACGTCCCCTTCGCGCTGTCCGTCGCCGAGACGGCCGCCCACCCCGACCGCCCGGCGTCCTCGGTCGGCCTGAGCGCCGCCGACTTCACCCCGGCGCCGTTCACCACGTCCTACTCCCGCGGCGCCGGCCAGGAGGTCTCCGTCGTCGTCCGCAAGTCGGTGCGGGACAAGGAGCTGAAGTACCGCGTCGATGGCGGCCGGGTGCACGACCTGGCGCTGCGGCCGTGGAAGGGCGGTGAACGCTACGGCGGCGCCGACAACCTGTACTTCGACGAGTACCGGGCCACGATCAAGGACGGCGACCCGGGCGAGAAGGTCGAGGTCTGGTTCACCGGCGAGACGAGGAGCGGCAGGCGCACGTCGAGCGGGCACTTCACCTACACCGTCGCCGAGCGGCCCCGCGCCGACACCCTCGTCGTCGCCGAGGAGGGCGCCGAGGCCACCGGGGCGCAGACGTACGCGGACGCACTCAAGGCCGCCGGGCACCGGGCCGTCGTCTGGGACGTGGCCACCCAGGGCGTGCCCGACGCGCTCGGTGTGCTGAAGCACTTCCGGACCGTCGTGCACTACACCGGCGCCGCCGTCCCCGGCAACGCCACCCAGCTCCAGCTGCGCGCCTACCTCAACGAGGGCGGCAAGCTGATCGAGGCGGGGGAGCGGGCCGGCGGCAGCGTCGACCTCGGCGGCGGCACCCTGTCCGACGACTTCAGCCAGTACTACCTGGGCGCGTACTCGCGCACCTCGACCCCGGGCGCCACCGGGTTCACCGGCTCCGGTGCGCTGAACGGCTTCAGCGGACCGCTGGCCGCGGCGCCGGGCAACCCGCTGGACAAGGCGGGAACGTACGGCGTGACCTCCGAGGAGCTGCCGGTCGGCACCTATCCGCAGTTCGCGAGCGCGGGGGCGGGCCAGTTCGCCGGGACCGTCAACCCGTACGGGCCGTACGCGGGCGCGTCGATGGCGGCCGCCGTGCACACCGACGACGCCTACAAGCGGCTCACCCGCACCGTCGACCTGACCGGTGTGACCGCCGCCGACCGGCCCACGCTGCGGATGCGGCTGCTGTGGGACACCGAGCCGGGCTACGACCACGCCCTGCTGGAGGCGCACGGCGTCGGCACGGACGACTGGACGACGCTGCCGGAGTCAGGGGGCGCCACCGGTCAGGCGGTGCCCGAGGAGTGCGGGGGCGGCTTCTACGTGGGAGAGCATCCCTGGCTGAAGCACTACCTGACCCTGACGGCGAACGGCTGCACCCCGACCGGCACCACCGGGGCCTGGAACAGCCTCACCGGCGCCTCCAGCGGCTGGCAGCAGGTGAGCTTCGACCTGAGCGCGTACGCGGGCCGCAGCGTCGAGATCTCGCTCAGCTACGTCACCGACCCCGGCACCGGCGGACACGGCGTGCTCGCCGACGACGTGCAGCTCGTCACGGGCGGGAGCGTGCGGGAGACCGAGGGGTTCGAGACGTCCCTGGGCGCCTGGAAGGCCGCCGGTCCGCCGCCGGGCAGCCCGGCCGTCCTGAAGGACTGGACCCGCACCGGGACGCTGTTCCGCACCTACGGCGCGGTCACCACGAAGGACACCGTGCTGCTGGGCTTCGGACTGGAGCACCTGACGTCCGCGGCCGACCGCGCGGCACTCCTCGCAAGGGCGTTCGCCGCGCTTCGCCGGTGATGTTTCGAGTGGGTGACGCAGGCAACGTTGACAGACGCGGCCCCTGTTGTTCCACAGGTGAGCGCAGCCCGTCTCAGGGGTGCACGAAAAGGGGCCGCATCAGGTGAGCCGACCCGCTCACGAACGAGTGACAACGGCGTCAACAAGGGTAGGCATTCCGCAGTAAACCCGGGCGAATCCATCGCCGATCCACGTGGTCCGTACCCCTACCGGCGGGTACGGACCGCCTGCCCGCGTATGTGGCATCTCGATGTCACTCCGGGGGTCTCGGAGAGGTAGGGTCGGGGGTGGTCGGGGACATCCCAAACAGAGCTCGCCGGCTCCGCATGGCCGGCGTACCCAGCGAGGAGATCGGTTCGTGACGATCCGCGTAGGCATCAACGGGTTTGGCCGCATCGGTCGTAACTACTTCCGCGCGCTGCTTGAGCAGGGCGCCGACATCGAGATCGTGGCTGTCAATGACCTGGGTGACACCGCGACCACCGCACACCTGCTGAAGTACGACACCATCCTCGGCCGCCTCAAGCAGGAGGTCACGCACACCGAGGACACCATCACCGTCGACGGCAAGACCATCAAGGTCCTGTCCGAGCGCAACCCCGCCGACATCCCGTGGGGCGAGCTGGGTGTCGACATCGTCATCGAGTCGACCGGCATCTTCACGAAGAAGGAAGACGCCGAGAAGCACATCGCCGGCGGCGCCAAGAAGGTCATCATCTCCGCCCCGGCGAAGAACGAGGACGTCACCATCGTCATGGGTGTCAACCAGGACACCTACGACGCGGCGAACCACAACGTCATCTCCAACGCCTCCTGCACCACCAACTGTGTGGCGCCGATGGCCAAGGTCCTGGACGAGAACTTCGGCATCGTCAAGGGTCTGATGACGACGGTGCACGCGTACACGAACGACCAGCGCATCCTGGACTTCCCGCACAAGGACCTGCGCCGCGCCCGTGCCGCCGCCGAGAACATCATCCCCACCACCACCGGTGCCGCCAAGGCCACCGCCCTGGTGCTGCCGCAGCTCAAGGGCAAGCTGGACGGCATGGCCATGCGCGTCCCGGTCCCGACCGGCTCGGTCACCGACCTCGTCGTCGAGCTGTCCCGCGAGGTCACCAAGGAAGAGGTCAACGCCGCCTTCCAGAAGGCCGCCGAGGGTGAGCTCAAGGGCATCCTGGAGTACACCGAGGACCCGATCGTCTCCTCGGACATCGTCAACGCCCCGGCGTCCTGCACCTTCGACTCCTCCCTGACCATGGTCCAGGAGGGCAAGAACGTGAAGGTCATCGGCTGGTACGACAACGAGTGGGGCTACTCCAACCGCCTCGTCGACCTCACGGTCTTCGTCGGCAACCAGCTCTGATCGCCTCTTTGTAGGCATCTCGATGCGCCAGCAGGGCTCGGTCGGTGCGCACCGTCGCGTACCGGCCGGGCCCTGACGCACGTACTGGACCGGTCCCCTTTACGATCACGGAGCACCACGAGCCCTCCTCAGGAGAGTCCCCAGCAATGAAGACGATCGACGAACTTCTCGCCGACGGCGTGAGCGGCAAGCGGGTCTTCGTCCGCGCCGACCTCAACGTGCCGCTCGCCGACGGCACCATCACCGACGACGGCCGGATCCGCGCCGTGCTGCCCACCGTCAAGGCCCTCGCCGACGCGGGCGCCAAGGTGGTCGTCGCCTCCCACCTCGGCCGCCCCAAGGGCGCACCGGACCCCGCCTTCTCCCTCGCCCCGGCCGCCGCGCGCCTCGGCGAGCTCCTCGGCGCCGACGTCGCCTTCGCGACGGACACCGTCGGTGAATCCGCCAAGGCCACCGTCGCGGGCCTCGCCGACGGCCAGGTCGCCGTCATCGAGAACCTGCGCTTCAACGCCGGCGAGACGTCCAAGGACGACGCCGAGCGCGCCGCCTTCGCCGGGCAGCTCGCCGCGCTCGCCGACGCCTACGTCGGCGACGGCTTCGGCGCCGTGCACCGCAAGCACGCCTCCGTCTTCGACCTGCCCCAGCAGCTCCCGCACTACGCCGGCTACCTCATCGCCACCGAGGTCGGCGTCCTGAAGAAGCTCACCGAGGACGTCCAGCGGCCCTACGTCGTCGCCCTCGGCGGCGCCAAGGTCTCCGACAAGCTCGCCGTGATCGACCAGCTCCTCGGCAAGGCCGACCGCCTCCTCATCGGCGGCGGCATGGCGTACACCTTCCTCAAGGCCAAGGGCTACGAGGTCGGCATCTCCCTGCTGCAGGAGGACCAGGTCCCGGTCGTCCAGGAGTACATGGAGCGCGCCGAGAAGAGCGGCGTCGAGCTGGTCCTGCCGGTCGACGTGCTGGTCTCCCCGGAGTTCCCGGACCTGAAGACCAAGGCCCCGGCGACGTACACCACCGTCGACGCCGACGCCATCCCGGCCGACCAGGAGGGCCTGGACATCGGCCCGAAGACCCGGGAGCTGTACGCCTCGAAGCTCGCCGACGCCGCGACCGTCTTCTGGAACGGCCCCATGGGCGTCTTCGAGCACCCCGACTACGCCGGAGGCACCCGGGCCGTCGCCCAGGCCCTCGTCGAGTCCAAGGGCTTCACCGTCGTCGGCGGCGGTGACTCCGCCGCCGCCGTGCGCACGCTCGGCTTCGACGAGAACGCGTTCGGCCACATCTCGACCGGTGGCGGCGCCTCCCTCGAATACCTCGAGGGCAAGACGCTCCCCGGCCTCGCCGCACTGGAGGACTGACCCCGCATGACCACTCGCACGCCGCTGATGGCGGGCAACTGGAAGATGAACCTCAACCACCTCGAGGCCATCGCCCATGTCCAGAAGCTCGCCTTCGCCCTGGCCGACAAGGACTACGAGGCCGTCGAGGTCGCCGTCCTGCCGCCCTTCACCGACCTGCGCTCCGTGCAGACCCTGGTCGACGGCGACAAGCTGAAGATCAAGTACGGCGCCCAGGACATCTCGGCGCACGACTCCGGCGCCTACACCGGCGAGATCTCCGGCCCGATGCTGGCCAAGCTGAAGTGCACGTACGTGGCCGTCGGCCACTCCGAGCGCCGCCAGTACCACGCCGAGACCGACGAGATCGTGAACAGCAAGGTCAAGGCCGCCTTCAAGCACGGCCTGACCCCGATCCTGTGCGTCGGCGAGGAGCTGGACGTCCGCGAGGCGGGCAACCACGTCACCCACACCCTCACCCAGGTCGAGGGCGGCCTGAAGGACGTCCCGGCCGAGCAGGCCGAGTCCGTCGTGATCGCCTACGAGCCCGTGTGGGCCATCGGCACCGGCAAGGTCTGCGGCGCCGAGGACGCCCAGGAGGTCTGCGCCGCGATCCGAGCCAAGCTCGCCGAGCTGTACTCGCAGGAGCTGGCCGACAAGGTCCGCATCCAGTACGGCGGCTCCGTCAAGGCCGGCAACGTCGCCGAGATCATGGCCCAGGCCGACATCGACGGCGCGCTGGTCGGCGGCGCCTCGCTGGACGCCGACGAGTTCGTCAAGATCGTGCGCTTCCGCGATCAGTGAGGCGAGCTGTGAGTATGCGGTGACGACGTTTCGTCGTACCCTTGCGGGGGCCGGAGGAAGTCCGCCGGCCCCCGTCGTCCATCCGTTACCGAGGAAGTTGGTCCAGCCGTGGTTCTGGGGTTCTCGATCGCCCTGATCGTCTTCAGCCTGTTGCTGATGCTGCTGGTGCTGATGCACAAGGGCAAGGGCGGCGGCCTCTCCGACATGTTCGGCGGCGGCGTGCAGTCCTCCGTCGGCGGCTCCTCGGTCGCCGAGCGCAACCTCGACCGCATCACCGTCGTGGTCGGTCTGCTCTGGCTCGCGTGCATCATCGTCCTCGGCATCGTCATGAAGTCGAACAGCTGAAGTCGAACAGCTGACGGCGTACATCACGCACATCAGGCACATTCCCCTACGTAAAGCCCCATGGTCGGTACGCGCCGCGGAGCGCGGCCTATCATGGGGCTTGCGTCTGCGTGCCGGGGGGCTGTAACTCCCCTCACTGGACGCGCGTTGGGCCTTACGTAGACTGAGGCGCTCGCGGCGAGGCGAAACGCCGACTAGCTTCGCGGCACCATCACGCAGGGAGTTACGACCGTGGCAAGTGGCAACGCGATCCGAGGAAGCCGGGTCGGGGCTGGGCCGATGGGCGAGGCCGAGCGCGGCGAGTCCGCGCCCCGGCTGCGCATCTCCTTCTGGTGCTCCAACGGGCACGAGACGCAGCCGAGCTTCGCCAGCGACGCGCAGGTGCCCGACACGTGGGACTGCCCGCGCTGCGGCTTCCCGGCCGGGCAGGACCGGGACAACCCGCCGGACCCGCCGCGCACCGAACCGTACAAGACGCACCTGGCGTACGTACGCGAGCGGCGCAGCGACGCGGACGGCGAGGCGATCCTCGCCGAGGCGCTCGCCAAACTGCGGGGCGAGATCTAGCACTTGACGACCGGCCGGGCACCTCGGGGCGCCCGGCCGGACGTGTGTGCCGCCCCGGTGCCTCCCGGTGATCGAATAGGTTGGGACCGCTGGGACAGGTACGAAAGAAGGCTGACGTCGGACATGAACGCAGACGGCCGCACGAGGCTCCACAGGACACCTGAATGGGCCGCCCTCGCCAAGCATCGCGAAGAGCTGGCCGAGACGCATCTGAGGGATCTGTTCGCCGCCGATCCCGGACGTGGCACCGGGTACACGCTGCGGGTCGGTGACCTCCACATCGACTACTCCAAGCACCTGGTCACCGACGAGACTCTGCGCCTGCTGCGCGAACTGGCCGCCGCGGCGGACGTCTCCGGCCTGCGGGACGCCATGTTCCGCGGCGAGAAGATCAACCTCACCGAGGACCGGGCGGTCCTGCACACCGCGCTGCGTGCCCCGCGGGACACGGTCGTCGAGGTGGACGGCGAGAACGTCGTCCCGCAGGTGCACGCGGTACTCGACAGGATGAGCGCCTTCGCCGACCGGGTCCGCTCCGGCGAGTGGACCGGCCACACCGGCAAGCGGATCCGCAACGTCGTCAACATCGGCATCGGCGGCTCGGACCTGGGCCCGGCGATGGCGTACGAGGTACTGCGCGCCTACACCGCGCGGGAGTTGACGTTCCGTTTCGTCTCCAACGTCGACGGCGCCGACCTCCACGAAGCTGTCCGCGACCTGGACCCGGCCGAGACGCTGTTCATCATCGCCTCCAAGACGTTCACCACGATCGAGACGATCACCAACGCCACGTCCGCACGGGCCTGGCTGCTGGACGCCCTCGGTGACGAGGCCGCGGTCGCCCGGCACTTCGTCGCCCTGTCGACGAACGCCGAGAAGGTCGCCGCGTTCGGCATCGACACGGCCAACATGTTCGAGTTCTGGGACTGGGTCGGCGGACGCTACTCCTACGACTCCGCCATCGGCCTCTCCCTGATGATCGCCATCGGCCCGGACCGCTTCCGGGAGATGCTCGACGGCTTCCGCCTCGTCGACGACCACTTCCGCACGGCGCCGCCCGAGGCCAACGCCCCGCTGCTGCTGGGCCTGCTCGGCATCTGGTACGGCAACTTCCACGGGGCCGAGTCGCACGCGGTGCTGCCGTACTCGCATTACCTGTCCCGGTTCACGGCATATCTTCAGCAGCTGGACATGGAGTCCAACGGCAAGTCGGTGCAGCGCGACGGGCAGCCGGTGCAGTGGCAGACGGGCCCCGTGGTGTGGGGCACCCCCGGCACCAACGGGCAGCACGCGTACTACCAGTTGATCCACCAGGGCACCAAGCTGATCCCGGCGGACTTCATCGCCTTCGCCGAGCCGGTCGCGGAGCTGAGCGACCGCCTCAAGGCGCAGCACGACCTGCTGATGGCCAACTTCTTCGCGCAGACGCAGGCGCTGGCCTTCGGCAAGACGCCCGAGGAGGTGCGCGCCGAAGGAGTGCCGGAGGAACTCGTGGCCCACAAGACGTTCCGGGGCAACCACCCGACGACCACGATCCTCGCGCGCGAGCTGACGCCGTCGGTGCTGGGACAGCTGGTCGCGCTGTACGAGCACAAGGTGTTCGTGCAGGGCGCCGTCTGGAACATCGACTCCTTCGACCAGTGGGGCGTGGAACTGGGCAAGGTCCTCGCCAAGCGGATCGAGCCGGCGCTGACCGGGGGAGCGGACGTGGCGGGCCTGGACGCGTCGACGAAGGCGCTGGTGTCCACGTACCGCGCGCTGCGCGGGCGCTGAGCCCGGGCCGCGTCGGGGCGCGGAGGCCGTGGTCCCTTATGCCACCGCGCTCAGCGTGTCCGCCAGGCGCCGTCGCGCCGCGCGTGCCGCCGGGAGCGCGGCCAGGGCGACGGCGCCCGCCGTCGCGGTCACCGTCAGCAGGAGCAGGACCGTCGCCGAGGGGGTCTGGGCGATGCCCGCGCCGATGCCGCTCGTCGTGCCCTGGGTGTCGACCAGCCAGTGGGACAGGGGGACACCCAGGGCCAGCGCCGCCACCACCGCGGTGAGTGTGGTGAGGGCGGTCGCCGTCACGGTGATCGCCGTGATCTGACGGGGGGAGAGGCCGATCGCCTTCAGCGCGAGCAGGTCCCGCTCGCTCTCGCGGACCGTGGCACCGATCGCGGTGAGCAGTTCGACGACCCCGATGAGGGCCAGGATCGCGATCAGGCCCGCGACCACACCGCGCAGCGGCGACAGGCCGTCGGCCGGGTTCGTCACCCGGTGGGCGTCCAGGTGGCCGTGGGCCGCCGCCGTGAGCGAGGCGGCGACCGCACCCGGGTCGGCGCCCGCGCGCAGCCGGAGCTGGTACAGGCTCGGGCGCAGGCCGGGGTCGTTCTCGCGGAGGGTGTCCAGGGACGTGGAGATGACCCGGCCGGCGTTCTCCGGCTCGAGGCTGCGGCCCACGATGTGCAGGATCTGCGGCTGGTCGCCGACCGTCATCCGGACCCAGTCGCCCACGCGGACGTCCAGCAGGTCCAGCAGTCCCTGACCGGCCACCGCCTCGTCCGGGCCCCGCGCGGCGCGGCCCTCGGCGAGGGGGTAGGGGTAGGGCGAGGCATGGGTGCCCAGGCCCCGCAGCGCGATCGTCGCCGTCTGGCCGGGGACGAGCGCCGCCACCTCCACGCCCGGGTAGGCCGCCGCGACCTGCGGGGTGCGGGCGAGCAGGGCCCGCGTGGCGGTGTCGGACATGCCGGCGTCGGTGCGGACGGTCAGCGCGGCCGGCAGGCCCATCCGCTCGGGGGCGGTGTGGAAACGGTCGATGGTCGTCCAGGCGCCCAGCGCCACCACGATCAGCAGCAGCGGCAGGGTCAGGCGGGCGATCGCCGCCGCGCCGCGCGGGCCCCGGGTGAACGCGCGGTGCCAGCCCAGCACCAGGCCGGGCGGCATGCCGAGACCCAGGGCCCGGCGGACCGGGCCCGACAGCCGGCCGGCCGCCGGGGCCGCCGGGCGCGGTACCGGCACCGGCGGGACCCGGCCCGCGCGCCAGGCCGCGAGACCCGTGACCGCGGCGATGAACAGCACCGCCGCGACCGGCACCCCGGCCAGCGCCGCGGTATGACCGGGCAGGCCCTGCCACACGCCGACCGCGTCGCCCAGCCGCCCCGGCACGCCACTGCCGAGGCCCTGCACCAGCGCGGCCGCGGCCACCGCGCCGAGCAGGGCGTAGGCCACGTGCTGGAGCAGGAAGATCCGTACCACCTGGCCGGGCGTGAAGCCGATCGCCTTCAGCACCGAGATGTCCCGCAGATGGCCGCGGATCCGGGTGGCCAGCGCGCCGTGCACCGCCAGGCCGGCGGCGAGCAGCGCGCCCAGCCCGAAGAGCCCGAGCACCTGGCCGAGCAGCCGGGTGTCGCCCTGGGCCTCGGCTCGCGCCTGCTGCCAGGTGGCGACCTCGCCGACCGTGCCGGCGCCCAGCGCGGTCACGGCCCGCTGCACGGCGTAGTCCGTGTCGCCCGGGTCGGTCAGCCGTAGCCCGACGACCCGGCCGTACGGGGCGTGGACCGCTCCCGGCCGCGCCCAGACCAGGCCGGGCCGCTCCCCGGGGCGGTAACCGGGTTCGGCGCTGTCGGCGATGCCGACGACGGTCAGGGTGCGGCGGGTGCCGGGCACGGTCAGCGTGTCCCCGGGTTCGGCCAGCAGCGCATGGGCGAGCCGGCTCTCCAGCACCACGCCGTCGGGGTCCGCGGGACGCAGCCACTGCCCGGAGGTGAGCAGCGGGCGGCCCACCGTGGGCCGGCCGTCCGTGGCGCGCAGTTCCACCGCGGCGCGGGTGCCGCGGGCGGCGACGGTGACCGACTCGGTGGCGTAGGGGCCGGCGACGGAGGCGACGCCGTCGAGTGCGGCGAGCCGGTGGGTGTCGGCCGTGGCCGTGGTGTGCAGCCACACGTGCGCGCCGCGGGATTGGGTGAAGACTCGCTGCCAGGGGTTGGTGGCGTATCCGAACAGGGCCGTGGCCAGCAGCAGCGACGCGACGATCCCGGCGGTGGCCAGCACGATGAACAGGGCCTCGCCGCGGTGCGCGCGCAGATCGGAGTGCGCCCAGCGCAGAGTCGCTCGCACCGCCTCAGCCCCTCGCCCCGGCGGACCGCACCCCGGCTCGCGCTCGCGCCCTTGTGCCGGTGGGCGGAAGTCCGGCTCGCGCCCTCGTGCCGGTGGGCGGAAGTCCGGCTCGCGCCCTCGCCCCGGCGGCGCGCCGCAGCCCGGCTCCTGCCGACGTTCCGCCCCGTGCAGGTCCGCTCACCGGGCTCATTCCGTCAGCTCCAGTACGCCCGAGGCACCGCGGCCGCGGGCCGGCGGGACGGCGTCCAGGGCCGCGTCGTCCACGATCCGGCCGTCGAAGAAGCTGATCACCCGGTCCGCCGCACTCGCCAGCCGGGCGTCATGCGTGACCAGCACGATCGTCTGGCCGCGCTGGTGGAAGCGGGACAGCAGCCGCATCACCTCGCGGGTGCCCTTGCTGTCCAGACTGCCGGCGGGCTCGTCGGCCAGCAGCAGCGGCGGGTGGTTGACCAGGGCCCGGGCCAGCGCGACCCGCTGCTGCTCGCCGCCGGACAGCTCGCCCGGCATGCTGCGCTCCTTGCCGGCGAGACCCAGCTCGGCCAGCAGCTCCTCCCGCTCGGCGCGGGCCCGCTTCGGCGGCACCCCGGCGAGCAGCGCGGGCAGCTCGACGTTGTCGGCGACGGACAGGTTGGACACGAGGTTGAAGAACTGGAAGACGATGCCGATGCGCTTGCGCCGCTCCACCGCCCAGCGGGCCTCGCTCCAGGTGTCCGTGCGGGCCTCGCCGAGCCAGACGCTGCCCTGGTCCGGCCGCTGGAGCCCGCCCAGCAGGTGCAGCAGGGTCGACTTGCCGGCGCCGGACGGGCCCGTGACGGCCACGAACTCACCGGCCGCGACGCTCAGGTCGACGCCGCGCACGGCATGTGCGGGGGCGCCCTCGCCGTGGTGGGTCTTCACCAGCCCCTCGGCGCGCAGCACGGGAGCCGAGGTCGGCGTGGTCTCGCTCACTCCAGCTCCTCCAGCTCTTCCTGGCACCGTTCCAGCCAGTCCAGGTCGGCCTGCAGATGCAGCATGGCGCCCTCGATCAGCAGATGGGCGATGCGGTTCTCCCGGCTCTCCGACGCCGCCAGCTTCGACAGGCTCCGCATGGTGTTGAGGTACTGGCGCCGCTGACGGTTGATGAGGGCGACCTGGTCGGCGAGTCCGGTCTGCGGGGCGAGCGCGAGCTTCATGAAGAACTCGTCCCGTACCCGAGGCTCGTCCTCGGTGTCCTCGAACCAGGTGTTCAGCGCCTCCCGGCCGGCGTCGGTGAGGTGGTAGATCTTCTTGTTCGGCCGACTGGACTGCTCGACCTCCTCGCCCTCGATCAGCCCTTGCTTCTCGAGACGGCCGAGGGTCACATAGATCTGGCCGATGTTCGGCTGAGGGTACGCGGAGCCCAGCAGTTGCTCAAGGTCCTGCTTCAGCTCGTAGCCGTGGGCCGGACCACGGGCCAGAAGTGCCAGGAGGGGCAGGCGCACGCCGTCGTTCCTCCTGTCCGGTCAATGTGCTCCAGGCCTCTAGGGCCTGCCGTCAATTTCCCGCCCTTCGGGCGGACGCCGAGAAATTGACGGCAGGCCCTAGTATCGCGCATTACCTAACAGGTATACATGGCCTCTGACCCCGGGCGAGGATGCCCGTGGCCGGTGTACAGGGAGGAACCTATGCGGTGGATACGTGCCGCCGGTAGGGGCCTCCTCGTTCTCGCCGTCGTACTCACCGGTTACGTCGCCTCCGGAGCGCGCGCCGACGAGGGGGCCGCGGGTGGCCGCGGGCCGCTCACCCTGGCCACGGCCGGGGATCTCACCGGCTACCTCGGCCCCCTGCTCAAGGGGTGGAACGACAGTCACCCCGGGGAGAAGGTCACCCTCGTCGAGCTGCCCGACTCCGCCGACGAGACCCGCGCCCAGATGGTCACCGACCTGCGCGGCGGCGACCGCGGCCGGTTCGACGTGCTCAACATCGACGTCGACTGGACCTCGGAGTTCGCCGCGGCCGGCTGGATCGCCCCGCTGCCGCGCGCCCGCTTCCCGCTGCACACCTTCCTCCCGCCGGTCGTGGACACGGCCACCTACGACAGCCGGCTGTACGCCGTGCCGTACGTGACCAACGCCGGCCTGCTGCTGTACCGCGAGGACGTCCTCGCCAAGGAGGGCCTGCCGCCGCCGCGCACCTGGGCCGAGCTGGAGCGCGACGCGAAGACCGTCGCGCCGAAGTACGGCCTCGACGGTTACGCCGGCCAGCTCCTGCCCTACGAGGGGCTGACCGTGAACGCGGCCGAGGCGGTCTACTCGGCCGGCGGCACCATCCTCGGCGACGAGGGCGCCCGGGTCACCGTGGACTCCGCGGCCGCCCGCGAGGGCATCGGCTTCCTGGTGCGCGGCCTGCGAGAGGGCTGGATCCCCAGGGCGGCGCTGACCTACAAGGAGGAGGAGTCCAAGCGGGCCTTCCAGGACGGCCGGCTGCTCTTCCTGCGCAACTGGCCCTACGCGTACGCCGTCGCCTCCGCCCCCGGGTCCAAGGTCGCCGGGAAGATCGGCGTCGTACCGCTGCCGGGGCCCGACGGTCCCGGTACCAGCGTGCTCGGCGGGTCCAACCTGGCCGTGAACGCCCACACGCGGCACCCGGAGTCCGCCGAGCGCCTGATCGCGTACCTGACCAGCGAGCGCGTCCAGCGCCAGGTCCTCACACAGGGTGCGCTGCCGCCCGTACGCGCCGATCTCTACGACGATCCGGCCCTCGTGCGGCGCTTCCCCTATCTGCCCACGCTGCGGATGAGCGTGCTGAACGCCGCGCCGCGCCCCAAGAGCCCGCACTACGACCAGGTCAGCCTGGTGGTGCAGGCGGTCGTGCACGACGCGCTGACCGGGCGCCAGACGCCCGCGCAGGCGGTGCGCCGACTGGCCCGGGAGCTGGCGGCGATCTCCCGCTGATAGTTACCTGTTAGGTAACGCGGACATCTCATCTGCTTGCAGAATGTCCCGCACTGTCCATTTTTGTCGCGCCAACTCGGCAGTAGCTTCTGTTCTTTTCATTGACACCCTCGCGACACGGATACCTAACATGCATGCATGTTGAGTAAGTACCGCTGGTGGCGTGACGCGGTGATCTACCAGGTGTACGTCCGCAGCTTCCTGGACAGCACCGGCGACGGCATCGGCGATCTCGCGGGCGTGCGAGCCGGACTGCCGTATCTGAAGAAGCTCGGCGTGGACGGGATCTGGCTGAGCCCCTTCTACCCCTCGCCGCAGCACGACCACGGCTACGACGTCGCCGACTACTGCGACGTCGACCCGCTCTTCGGCGACCTCGCCGAGTTCGACCTGCTGACCGCGGCCGCCCGCCGCCTCGGCATCAAGGTCCTGCTGGACATCGTCCCGAACCACTGCTCCAGCGAGCACCCGTGGTTCCGCGAGGCGCTGGCGAGCGCGCCCGGCAGCCCGGCCCGCGCCCGCTTCCACTTCGCCGACGGCCGCGGCCCCGACGGCAGCGAGCCGCCCAACAACTGGCACGCCATGTTCGGCGGCCCGGCGTGGACCCGGGTCACCGAGGCGGACGGGCGGCCCGGCCAGTGGTACCTGCACATGTTCACGCCCGAGCAGCCCGACTGGAACTGGCGCAACCCCGAGATCACCGCCGAGTTCGACCGGGTCCTGCGGTTCTGGCTGGACCGCGGCGTCGACGGATTCCGCATCGATGTCGCCGCCGGGCTGTACAAGCACCCCGAGCTGCCCGACTCCGACGACCCGGAGGCCGACGCCCGCACCCGCGACTCGGTCAACCCGCTCGCCTGGAACCAGCCCGAGGTGCACGACGTGTGGCGGCACTGGCGCTCCGTCTGCGAGGAGTACGCCGAGCGCGACGGCCGCGAACGCCTCCTCGTCGGCGAGGTCTCCGTGCCCACCGCCCGCGAACACGCGCGGTACGTGCGCCCCGACGAGCTGCACCAGGCCTTCTTCTTCGACCTGCTCGGCGCCCCCTGGGACGCCGACGCCTTCCGCAAGGTCATCTCCGAGGCCATGCAGGACATCGCCGGCACCGGCTCCACGGTCACCTGGGTCCTCAACAACCACGACCAGGTCCGCACCGTCACCCGCTACGGTGAACCCACCCCGCACGGCAGCGGCCTCGGCGCCGCCCGTGCCCGCGCCGCCGCGCTGCTGATGCTGGCCCTGCCCGGCGCCGCGTACATCTACCAGGGCGAGGAGCTGGGCCTGCCGGAGGTCGTCGACCTGCCCGACGACGTGCTCACCGACCCGATCTTCCGCCGCACCGGCAGCCGGGCCCGGATCCGCGACGGCTGCCGGGTGCCGCTTCCCTGGTCGGGGCAGGCCTCCCCGTTCGGCTTCACCTCCGGCGCCGAGACCGCCAAGCCCTGGCTGCCGCAGCCGGAGTACTTCGCCGAGTACGCCACCGACCGCGCGCTGGCCGACACCCGCTCCTTCTGGCACCTGTACCGCGACGGCCTGCAACTGCGCCGGCAGCTGCCGCAGCTCGGCGAGGGGGAGCTGCGCTGGCTGGACACCCCGCCCGGCGTGCTCGCCTTCACCCGCGGCGACGGCCTGGTCTGCGCCGTCAACTTCACCACCGCCCCGACCGCCGCGCCGGCGCCCGGCACCCCGCTGCTGGCCAGCGGCCCCTGCCCCGTCCCCGGCGAACTGCCCGGCTCCACGGCCGCCTGGTGGATCGCCGACCTCTAGAGCCCCTCACCTGTCCGAGCCCGTCACCCACCCGCCCCTGAAAGGGACATCAACGATGATGCGACGACGTACCACCCTGCTCACCGGCTGCACCGCCCTCGTCCTCGCGCTCGGCTCCACCGCCTGCGGCGGCGGCACGCCGGTCTCCGCAGGCGGCGGAGACAAGGCGCTCAGCGGCAAGACCGTCACCGTCGCCGGCGTCTGGTCGGGCAGCGAGCAGAAGAACTTCCAGAAGGTGCTGGACGCGTTCAGCGAGAAGACCGGCGCCAAGACGCAGTTCGTCTCCACCGGCGACAACGTCTCCACCGTCGTCGGCAGCAAGATCGAGGGCGGCAACGCCCCCGACGTCGTGATGGTCCCCCAGGTCGGCGTGCTCCAGCAGTTCGCGAAGAAGGGCTGGCTCAAGCCGCTGTCGGCCACCGCCCAGCAGACCATCGGCGCCGACTACGCGCCCGTGTGGAAGACGTACGGCAGCGTCGACGGCACCCTGTACGGCCTGTACTTCAAGGCCGCCCACAAGTCCACCGTCTGGTACAGCCCCGCCGCGCTCACCCAGGCCGGCGTCAAGCCGCCGACGACGTACGACGAGATGCTGAAGGCCGGTCACACCGTCTCCGACTCCGGGCTCGCCGCGTTCGCGGTCGCCGGACAGGACGGCTGGACCCTCACCGACTGGTTCGAGAACATCTACCTCTCCCAGGCCGGACCCGAGAAGTACGACGCCCTCGCCGCCCACAAGCTGAAGTGGACCGACGCGTCCGTGGTCAAGGCCCTGCAGACGCTCGGCAAGCTCTTCAAGGACAAGCAGCTCGTCGCCGGCGGCCAGAAGGAGGCCCTGAACACCGACTTCCCCGGCTCGGTGGAGAAGGTGTTCGGACCCAAGCCCCAGGCCGGCATGGTCTACGAGGGCGACTTCGTGGCCGGTGTCGCGCACGACCAGTTCGGCAAGAACATCGGCACCGACGCGAACTTCTTCCCCTTCCCCGCGGTCGACGGCGGCAAGGCCCCGGTCGTCAGCGGCGGCGACGCGGCCGTCGTCCTGAAGGACGGCAAGAACGCCGACGCCGGTATGAAGCTGCTGGAGTACCTGGCCACCCCGGAGGCGGCGGCCGTGTGGGCGAAGGCGGGCGGCTTCCTCTCCCCGAACAAGAAGCTCGACCTCGCCGGTTACGGCGACGACGTCACCCGCGCCACCGCCAAGTCGCTGGTCGCCGCCGGTGACTCGGTCCGCTTCGACATGTCCGACCAGGCACCCGCCTCCTTCGGCGGCACCAAGGGCGTCGGCGAGTGGAAGCTGCTCCAGGACTTCCTGCGCGACCCGTCGGACCCGCAGGGCACCGCCGCCAAGCTGGAGGCCGCGGCGGCCAAGGCGTACCAGGGCTGATCACCGATGACCGCCACCCTCACGAAAGAGGCGAGCCCGCCCCGCGACGCGCCGCCCGCCGCCCGTGCCCGGCGGCTGAAGCGGCGCGGGCGGATCATCGCCCTGCTGTTCGTCTTCCCCGCCCTGCTGCTGCTCGGCGCGCTCGTCGTCTACCCGGTGCTGTTCTCCGTCGGCCGCAGCTTCTTCGACGCCTCCGGCACCCGCTTCGTCGGCGGCGACAACTACGCCGAGATGTTCCGCGACCCCGCGACCCTGAAGGCCATCCGCAACACCACGATCTGGGTGGTGGTGGCCCCCGCGCTGCTCACCGGGCTCGGCCTGATCCTGGCCGTGCTGGTGGAGAAGGTCCGCTGGGCCACCGCCTTCAAGCTGCTGCTGTTCATGCCGATGGCCGTGTCGTTCCTCGCCGCCGGCATCATCTTCCGCCTCGCCTACGACGAGGACCCCGACAAGGGAGTCCTCAACGCGGCCGTGGTGTCCGTCCACGACGCCTTCACGGGCACCTCGTCCTATCCGACGGCCCGCATCCGCGACGGACAGGGCCTCGAGCAGGGCCGCGACGGCTCCTACCTGACGACCGCGGGCGTACGGCCGGGACAGTCGGCGGCGCTGGGACTCGTCGGCGTCCTGCCCGGGGACCTCCCGAAGGACGTCCGTCCCGCCTACGGGGCAGCCGCCCGCACGGCCGCCGCCGGCGAGGTGCGCGGGGTGGTCTACCTCGACTTCACACCCGGCGGGGGAGGGCGGCAGGGCCGTGTCGACCCCAAGGAGAGCGGTCTGCCCGGGATGAAGGTCGAGGCCGTCCGTGACGGGCACACGGTCGCGAGCGCGACGACCGCCTCCGACGGCTCCTTCCGCCTGACCGGGCTCGACGACGGCACGTACACACTGAAACTGCCGAAGGCGAACTTCGCCCCGCCCTACCAGGGCGTCTCCTGGCTCGGGCCGACCCTGGTCACACCGGCCATCATCGGGGCGTACCTGTGGATCTGGACCGGCTTCGCGATGGTGCTCATCGGCGCGGGCCTGTCCACCCTGCCCCGCGACGCGCTGGAGGCGGCGCGCATGGACGGCGCCAACGAGTGGCAGATCTTCCGCCGGATCACCGTGCCGCTGCTCGCGCCGGTCCTCACGGTCGTCTTCGTCACCCTCGTCATCAACGTGATGAAGGTGTTCGACCTCGTCTACATCATCGCGCCCGGACCGGTGCAGGAGGACGCGACCGTGCTCGCCACGCAGATGTGGCTGGTGTCCTTCGGCGGCGGCAACAACCAGGGCCTCGGCAGCGCCCTCGGTGTCCTGCTGCTGCTCCTGGTCATCCCCGCGATGGTCTTCAACGTCCGCCGCTTCCGAAGGAGTCAGCGATGAACGCGCTCAGGCGGGGCCTCGGCAACGCCGTGGTGCAGGCCTTCCTGGTGGTGATCGCCCTGGTGTGGGTGACCCCGCTCGCCGGACTGTTCCTGTCCTCGCTCAGGTCCGCCTCGGACACCGCCAAGGGCGGCTGGTGGACGGTGTTCGCCGACCCCGGCCGGCTCTCCTTCGACAACTACTCGGCGCTGCTGAAGAACGCCGGTATCACCCAGGCGTTCTGGAACACCGTGGCGATCTCGGTGCCGACGACCGTCCTGGTCGTCGTCCTCGCCGCGCTCGCCGGATACGCCTTCGCCTGGCTGGACTTCCCGCTGCGCGAGCCGCTCTTCCTGCTCGTGGTGGCCCTGCTGGTGGTGCCGGTGCAGATCGGCCTGCTGCCGGTCGCGAAACTCTTCGGCCAGCTGGGCCTGTTCGGCACGATCCCCGGAGTCGTCCTCTTCCACGTCGCCTACGGGCTGCCGTTCGCCGTGTTCCTGCTGCGCAACTACTTCGCCGAGATGCCCAAGGAGATGCTGGAGGCGGCCCGGATGGACGGCGGCAGCGAGTGGCGCATCTTCATCCGCCTGGTCCTGCCGGTGGGGCGCCCGGCGATCGCGTCGCTGGCCATCTTCCAGTTCCTGTGGGTGTGGAACGACATGCTGGTGGCGCTGCTCTTCGCGGACAGCTCCTCGCAGCCGCTGACCGTGCAACTCCAGTCACAGATCCGGCAGTTCGGCAGCAACATCGACGTGCTCGCACCCGGCGCGTTCCTGTCCCTGATCGTGCCCGTGGTGGTGTTCTTCGCCTTCCAGAAGCACTTCGTGCAGGGCGTGATGGCGGGGTCGGTGAAGTAGGCCGGGGAGCCCCCGGAGGAACGCTTCCTCCAGGGGGCTCCGGGCTTCACGGAACTTCCGAGGTGCCGTCGGCGTTCGCCACGGCCCTCAGGCCGAAGATCACCGGCCTCCCCGGCGTGCCGCCGCGGCGGCGGCGCCGTCAGGACCACACGGTGACGAACCCGTCGGTCCAGTCACCGTCGTCGAGCGTCACCTCGATGACCGAGAAACAGTTGGGCTCATCGGCATACTCGGGCAGCGGACGGGACCGCTCGACGCGGGCCTGCGCCTTCTCCTTGGTCGAGTAGACGCCCAGCAGCCGGACGTCGTCGAACTCCTCGTCGCACCAGAAGTCGTCAAGATCCTGGAAGTGCCGGAGTTCGCCGTCCTCCTCGGCCCTGTGGCGGACGTGCCACACCTCGTAGACGTCTCCGGAGGGCAGTGTGGTGTGGTCACCGTCCCGCCGGTCGTCCTCATCGACGGTGATCTCCTCGATGTGGAAGCAGTCCGGCTCGTCGGCGAACCCCGGGAGCTGCCGTGCCCGCTCGATGCGGTGCAGCGCCTTCTCACGGCTGGTGTAGGTGCCCAGGTCCTTCCGGTCGTCGACCTCCTCGTTGCACCAGTTGTCGTCCGGGCCCCGGAAGTGCAGGACCTCGCCGGTCTCGTCAGCCACGTGGTGCACATGCGAGAGCACGTACACCGTGACAGGCCCGGACCTGTTGGTCTCCAAGAGCCTTCGTTCCCTTCCGTCGGGTTCTCGGCCTCTGTTCATCAGCGGGGCGACGGGCGCTCCATCACGGAGTGCTCCACCATCGCGCGGACGCCGCCTGCGAAGCCTGTCCGGCGGGCACGGAAAAGGCGCCGGGCGGGCCGGTGTTCCGGTCCGTCCGGCGCCTTGCGTCAGGGTGTTGTGCTCACGGCGATGCCGGCGGGTACAGCGACCTCGGCAGTTGCGCGGCCGCCGCCGTGTCCAGCAGCCACAGGGTGCGGGCGCGGCCCCGGGCGCCCGCGGCCGGGGCCTGGATCTCACCCGCGCCCGACAGCGCCATCGCCGCGGCCTGCGCCTTGTCCTCGCCGGCCGCCAGCAGCCACACCTCCCGGGCCGCCCGGATCGCCGGCAGCGTCAGGGAGATCCGGGTCGGCGGCGGCTTGGGCGAGCCGTGCACTCCGACCACCGTCCGCTCGGTCTCCCGCACGCCCGGCAGCTCCGGGAAGAGCGACGCCACGTGCGCGTCCGGGCCGACGCCCAGCAGCAGCACGTCGAACACCGGGACCGGGCCGTGGTTCTCCGGGCCCGCCGCCCGTGCCAGCTCCTCCGCGTAGGCGGCGGCCGCCGCGTCCGCGTCGGTGCCGTACGGTCCGTCCGAGGCGGGCATGGCGTGCACCCGTTTCGGATCCAGCGGTACGGCGTCCAGCAGGGCCTCGCGCGCCTGGGTGACGTTGCGCTCCGGGTCGCCCTCGGGCAGGAACCGCTCGTCACCCCACCACAGGTCGAGGCGGGCCCAGTCGATCGCGTCCCGGGCCGGTGCGGCGGCGAGCGCCGCGAGGACGCCGTTGCCGTTGCGGCCGCCGGTGAGGACGACCGACGCCGAGCCGCGGGAGGTCTGGGCGTCCACGATCTTGGTGATGAGGCGGGCCGCGGCGGCCTGCGCCATCAGCTCCTTGTCGTGGTGCACGACCAGCTGCGGAGCACTCACTTCGCCGCCGCCTTCCTCGCCGGGGACTTCCTTGCCGACTTGGCCGCCGCCTTCTTCGCCGGTGCCTTCGCGGCCTCCTCCACGGGGGCCTCGACGGCGACGGCGTCCCCGGCGGAGTCGGCGTCCCCCGCGGGCGGGGTGTCCGCGGTGGGCTCCGCGGACGGCTCTGGCGAGGCCGCGGCCTCCTCGGCGGCAGCCGGCTTCTCGGCGGCCGGGGCAGTGGTCAGCTTCTCCACCCCGAACCGCAGGGCGGACGCGTACGTGTCGTCCGGATCCAGCCGGCGCAGCTCCTCCGCGATCAGCTCGGAGGTCTCCCGCCGCTTGAGCGCCACCGCCCGGTCCGGCTGGCCCTGGACCGACAGCGTCGCCAGCGTGCCGTCCGCCCGGTCCAGCTTGATCGGACCGCAGTCCGTCTCCATCCGGACCGCGGTCAGCCCCGGGCCCGCCGACAGCGACCGCTTCACCGGCACGTCCAGCCGGTCCGCGAGCCACATCGCCAGCAGCTCGCAGCTCGGGTTGAACTCCTCGCCCTCCACCTCGACGGCCTGGACCTCGCAGGTGACCTGGTCCAGCGCCGCCGCCAGCATCGAGCGCCACGGCGTGAGCCGGGTCCAGGCCAGGTCGGTGTCGCCGGGCGCGTAGGCCCGGGCGCGCGCCGCCAGCTCCCGTACCGGCTCCTCCGCCGCGTAGGAGTCCGTCACCCGGCGCTGCGCCAGCGCGCCGAGCGGGTCGTTCGCCGGGTCGAGCGGGGCGTTCACCGGCCACCACACGACGACCGGCGCGTCCGGCAGCAGCAGCGGCAGGACCACCGACTGGGCCTGGCCGACGACCTCGCCGTACAGCCGCAGGACGACCGTCTCGCCGGTGCCCGCCTCCGCGCCCACCCGCACCTCGGCGTCCAGGCGGGACTGCGTGCGGTCGCGGGGGGTGCGCGAGACCCGCTTGATGACGACCAGCGTGCGCGAGGGATGCTCGCGCGAGGCGTCGCTGGCCGCCTTCAGGGCGTCGTAGGCGTTCTCCTCGTCGGTGACGATGACGAGGGTCAGCACCATGCCGACGGCCGGTGTGCCGATGGCGCGCCGGCCCTGCACGAGTGCCTTGTTGACCTTGCTGGCCGTGGTGTCCGTCAGGTCTATCCTCATGGCCGGCGCCAGCTCCGTCCGTCGCGCTCCAGCATCTCGTCGGCCTCGGCCGGACCCCAGGTACCGGCCTCGTACTGCGCCGGCCTGCCGTGGGCCGCCCAGTACTCCTCGATCGGGTCGAGGATCTTCCAGGACAGCTCGACCTCCTCCGTGCGCGGGAAGAGGTTGGCGTCGCCCAGCAGCACGTCCAGGATCAGACGCTCGTACGCCTCCGGGCTGGACTCCGTGAAGGACTCGCCGTAGGCGAAGTCCATGGACACGTCCCGGATCTCCATGGAGGTGCCCGGCACCTTCGAGCCGAAGCGGACCGTCACGCCCTCGTCCGGCTGGACGCGGATGACGATCGCGTTCTGGCCCAGCTCCTCCGTCGCCGTGGTGTCGAAGGGGGAGTGGGGAGCGCGCTGGAAGACGACCGCGATCTCGGTGACGCGGCGGCCGAGCCGCTTGCCGGTGCGCAGATAGAAGGGGACTCCCGCCCAGCGGCGGTTGTCGATGCCGAGCTTGAGCGCCGCGTAGGTGTCGGTGGTGGAGCTCGGGTCGATGCCCTCCTCCTCCAGGTAGCCGACGGCCTGCTCGCCGCCCTGCCAGCCGGCCGTGTACTGGGCGCGCACGGTGTCCCGGCCCAGGTCCTTGGGCAGCCGGACCGCGCCGAGCACCTTGGTCTTCTCCGCCGCCAGCGCGTCCGCGCCGAAGGAGGCGGGCTCCTCCATCGCGGTGAGCGCGAGCAGCTGCAGCAGGTGGTTCTGGATGACGTCCCGGGCTGCGCCGATGCCGTCGTAGTAGCCGGCGCGGCCGCCGATGCCGATGTCCTCGGCCATCGTGATCTGGACGTGGTCGACGTAGGACCGGTTCCAGATCGGTTCGAACATCTGGTTGGCGAAGCGCAGCGCCAGGATGTTCTGGACGGTCTCCTTGCCCAGATAGTGGTCGATGCGGAAGACCTGGTCCGAGGCGAAGACCTCGTGGACGATCGCGTTGAGCTCCTCGGCCGACTTCAGGTCGTGGCCGAAGGGCTTCTCGATGACCGCGCGCCGCCAGGAACCCTGCTTCTGGTCCGCGAGCCCGTGCTTCTTCAGCTGCTGGATCACGACGGGGAAGGACTTCGGCGGCACCGACAGGTAGAAGGCGAAGTTCCCGCCCGTGCCCTGCGCCTTGTCCAGTTCCTCGATGGTGCCGCGCAGCCGCTCGAAGGCCTCGTCGTCGTCGAAGGTGCCCTGGACGAACCGCATGCCCTGGATGAGCTGCTGCCAGACCTCCTCGCGGAACGGCGTGCGGGAGTGTTCCTTGACGGCGTCGTGCACGACCTGGGCGAAGTCCTCGTGCTCCCAGTCGCGGCGGGCGAAGCCGACCAGCGAGAAGCCCGGCGGCAGCAGACCCCGGTTGGCGAGGTCGTACACGGCCGGCATGAGCTTTTTACGCGACAGATCGCCCGTGACGCCGAAAATGACCAGACCCGACGGCCCCGCGATACGCGGGAGCCGTCGGTCTGCGGGGTCACGCAGCGGGTTGCTGCTTGACAACGTGTCAGCCCTCCGAGGGAGCCAGGCGCTCGAGCTCCGCCTGCGTCGACTTGAGCAGGTCGTTCCAGGACGCCTCGAACTTCTCGACGCCCTCGTCCTCCAGCAGCTGCACGACCTCGTCGTACGAGATGCCGAGCTTCTCGAGCGCGTCGAGGTCCGCGCGGGCCTGCTCGTAGGTGCCGGCGACGGTGTTGCCGGTGATCTCGCCGCTCTCCTCGGTCGCGAAGAGGGTGGCCTCCGGCATGGTGTTGACGGTGTTCGGCGCGACCAGCTGGTCGACGTACATGGTGGGCTTGTACGCCTTGTCCTTCACACCGGTGGACGCCCACAGCGGACGCTGTGTGCGGGCGCCCGCCTTCTCCAGCGCCTTCCAGCGGTCGGAGGAGAAGACCTCCTCGTAGGCCTGGTAGGCGAGGCGGGCGTTGGCGAGGGCGGCCTTGCCGCGCAGCGCCTTGGCCTCGTCGGTGCCCAGCGCGTCGATCCGCTTGTCGACCTCGGTGTCCACGCGGGACACGAAGAACGACGCCACGGAACGGATCTGCGTCAGGTCCAGGCCGCGCTCCTTGGCCTTCTCCAGGCCCGTCAGGTACGCGTCCATGACCTTGCGGTAGCGCTCCAGCGAGAAGATCAGCGTGACGTTGACGCTGATGCCGAGGCCGATGACCTCGCTGATCGCCGGGATGCCCGCCTCGGTGGCCGGGATCTTGATCAGCGCGTTCGGGCGGTCCACCAGCCAGGCGAGCTGCTTGGCCTCGGCGACGGTCGCCTTGGTGTCGTGCGCGAGGCGCGGGTCGACCTCGATGGAGACCCGGCCGTCCTGGCCGTCGGTGGCGTCGAAGACGGGGCGCAGGATGTCGGCGGCGTCCCGGACGTCCGCCGTGGTGATCATGCGGATGGCCTCTTCGACGGTGACCTTGCGGGCGGCGAGGTCGGACAGCTGCTGGTCGTAGCCGTCGCCCTCGGAGATCGCCTTCTGGAAGATCGTCGGGTTGGTGGTGACGCCCACGACGTGCTGCTCGTCGATCAGCTCGGCCAGGTTGCCGGACGTGATCCGCTTGCGCGACAGGTCGTCCAGCCAGATCGCGACGCCTTCGTCGGAGAGGCGCTTGAGTGCGTCTGTCATGGAAATTACATCTCCTACGTGTCGTGTGTGAGCGTCAGCGCTGGGCGGCTTCGAGGGATTCCCGGGCCTTGGCGGCCACGTTCTCGGCAGTGAAGCCGAACTCCCGGAAGAGCAGCTTGCCGTCCGCGGAAGCACCGAAGTGCTCCAGGGAAACGATGCGGCCGGCGTCCCCGACGTACTTGTGCCACGTGAGACCGACACCGGCCTCGACGGCGACACGGGCCTTCACGGACGGGGGCAGCACGCTGTCCCGGTACCCCTGGTCCTGCTGCTCGAACCACTCCACCGACGGCATGGACACGACCCGCGTGGGGATGCCCGCGGCCTGGAGCTGCTCACGCGCCTCGACGGCCACGTGCACCTCGGAGCCGGTCGCGATCAGCAGAACCTGCGCGTCGCCGCCTTCGGCCTCGAACAGCACGTAGCCACCACGGGCCGCGTCGTCGTTCGGCTCGTAGGTCGGCACACCCTGGCGGGTGAGGACCAGGCCGTGCGGCTGGCCCTTGCCGAACTCCTTCGTCCAGCGCTTGAGGATCTCGCGCCAGGCGATGGCGGTCTCGTTGGCGTCGGCCGGGCGGACGATGTTCAGGCCCGGGATCGCGCGCAGCGAGGCGAGGTGCTCGACCGGCTGGTGGGTGGGGCCGTCCTCACCGAGACCGATGGAGTCGTGCGTCCACACGTACGTCACCGGCAGGTGCATCAGGGCCGACAGGCGCACCGCGTTGCGCATGTAGTCGGAGAACACCAGGAAGGTGCCGCCGTAGATGCGGGTGTTGCCGTGCAGGGCGATGCCGTTCATCTCCGCGGCCATCGAGTGCTCGCGGATGCCGAAGTGGATGGTGCGGCCGTAGGGGCTCGCCTCCGGCAGCGGGTTGCCCGCGGGCAGGAACGACGACGTCTTGTCGATCGTCGTGTTGTTGGAGCCCGCGAGGTCGGCCGAGCCGCCCCACAGCTCCGGGATCACCGCGCCGAGCGCCTGCAGCACCTTGCCGGACGCGGCACGGGTGGCGACACCCTTGTCCGTCTCGAAGACCGGGAGCTTCTCCTCCCAGCCGGTGGGCAGCTCGCCCTTGGCGATGCGGTCGAACTCGGCGGCGCGCTCGGCGTTGGCGTCCCGCCACTCCTGGAAGGTCTTCTCCCACTCCGCCTTGAACTGGCGGCCGCGCTCGAGAGCCCGCCGGGTGTGCTCGATGACCTCGTCGGCGACCTCGAAGGTCTGCTCCGGGTCGAAGCCGAGGACACGCTTGGTGGCCGCGACCTCGTCGTCGCCGAGCGCCGAGCCGTGGGCGGCCTCGGTGTTCTGCGCGTTCGGGGCGGGCCAGGCGATGATCGAGCGCATGGCGATGAAGGACGGCCGGTCGGTGACGGCCTTGGCCTCCTGGATCGCGGCGAAGATCGCCTCCGGGTCCAGGTCGCCGTCGGCCTTGGCCTCGACACGCTGCACGTGCCAGCCGTACGCCTCGTACCGCTTGACGGTGTCCTCGGACACGGCCGTCTCGGTGTCGCCCTCGATCGAGATGTGGTTGTCGTCCCACAGCAGGATCAGGTTGCCGAGCTTCTGGTGGCCGGCCAGCGAGGACGCCTCGGCGGAGATGCCCTCCTGGAGGCAGCCGTCACCGGCGATGCAGTAGATGAAGTGGTCGAACGGGGAGGTGCCGGGGGCGGCCTCCGGGTCGAACAGACCGCGCTCGTAGCGGGAGGCCATCGCCATGCCGACCGCGTTGGCGACACCCTGGCCCAGCGGGCCGGTGGTGGTCTCCACGCCGGTGGTGTGGCCGTACTCCGGGTGACCCGGGGTCTTCGAGCCCCAGGTGCGGAAGGACTTCAGGTCGTCCAGCTCCAGGCCGAAGCCGGCCAGGTAGAGCTGCGTGTAGAGGGTCAGGGAGGAGTGTCCGGCGGACAGCACGAAGCGGTCACGCCCGACCCAGTCCGCGTCGGCGGGGTCGTGCCGCATCACCTTCTGGAAGAGGGTGTAGGCGGCCGGAGCCAGGCTCATCGCCGTGCCGGGATGGCCGTTGCCGACCTTCTGTACGGCGTCGGCGGCCAGGACGCGGGCGGTGTCCACGGCCCGCTGGTCCAGTTCGGTCCACTCGAAGTCTGTGGTGGTCGGCTTGGTGCTCACCCTTTTCAGGGCTCCTCTCCACATGTCGAATACCGGTCTGGTCGGGCGTGTGCCCACCGGTCGCCGGTGCACTGGGCGCCCACCGGCCGCTGTCGAGCCTACCCCCGTAAAGACGTGCGTTTTTCCCCGTCATTACAGACTGCCGGGCCTGAGTGCGATCCGCCTGTCGACTGGGCCGTAAGGCATTCAGCACATGAATACGGAGGCGCTCATCTGACCGCTCAATCGAGCTTCGGTATGCGCGGAAGAACGTATTCCGCAAACGGGTCGCGGGGGCCCTGCACGATCACCGGCGCGGGGCGGTCGCCGCAGCCGCCGACGGCCCGGAACGATCACGCCCCGCCAACACGAACCCACCCCCGCGAAGGCCGCGGTAGGGGCAACGTCTAAAGTGGCGTGGTACGCGCGAGCCTTTACCGCCACTTCACACGGGGAGGCTTGCTGGGATGTCTCTGTCAGGGGTGTTCGTGACGGCCGTTGAATCCCGTCCCGCGGGGGTGCTGGGGAGTGAGGCGCACCCGACCCACCGGCCGTTCGGGGCCCGTGTCAAGGCGTTCGTGGCGCTGACCAAGCCGCGGATCATCGAGCTGCTGCTCATCACCACCGTCCCGGTGATGTTCCTGGCGCAGCAGGGCGTGCCGGACCTGAAGCTGGTGCTGCTCACCTGCCTGGGCGGCTACCTGTCCGCCGGCGGCGCCAACGCGCTGAACATGTACATCGACCGCGACATCGACGCGCTGATGGACCGCACGTCCCAGCGCCCGCTGGTCACCGGGATGGTCAGCCCGCGTGAGTGCCTGGCCTTCGGCATCACCCTCGGGGTGGTCTCGACGCTGCTGTTCGGCCTCGCCGTGAACTGGCTGAGCGCCTGGCTCTCCCTCGGCGCGCTCCTCTTCTACGTCGTCGTCTACACGATGATCCTCAAGCGCCGCACCGCGCAGAACATCGTGTGGGGCGGCATCGCCGGCTGCATGCCGGTGCTGATCGGCTGGACGGCGGTCAAGGACTCCCTGTCCTGGGCGCCGGTCATCCTCTTCCTGGTCATCTTCTTCTGGACGCCGCCGCACTACTGGCCGCTGTCGATGAAGGTCAAGGAGGACTACGCGCGCGTGGGCGTGCCGATGCTGCCGGTCGTCGCCTCCAACAAGGCCGTCGCGAAGCAGATCGTGCTCTACAGCTGGGTGATGGTGGCCGTCTCGCTGCTGCTGACCCCGCTGGGCTACACCGGCTGGTTCTACACGGCGGTGGCGCTGGCCTCCGGCGGCTGGTGGCTGTGGGAGGCGCACGCGCTGCAGAACCGGGCGAAGGCCGAGGTGACGGGCGCGAAGCTGAAGGAGATGCGGCTGTTCCACTGGTCCATCACGTACGTCTCGCTGCTGTTCGTGGCGGTGGCCGTGGACCCGTTCCTGCGCTGAGACTCATATCTGGACATCCCGGGCGGGGGGGGGGGGGGGGGGCCGCCCCCCCCCCCCCCCCCCCCGGGCCCCCCCCACCCCCACAAAAAACCCACCAAAAAAAAGAACGGGAGAGGGGGAGGGGGGTGGGGGAGG
>NZ_JBEZWX010000044.1:37074-56599 GCF_040637635.1 Streptomyces sp. NPDC028635
TCATATCTGGACATCCCGGGCGGGGTGCGTGGCATACACCACGCACCCCGCCCGTCGCCGTCGCGGCTACCCCTGAGTAGCATCCTGACCATGGCAGACACGCAGCAGGTTGACGCGAAGGCCGAGCGCACGGCGGACAAGCTGGCCCGGCGGATCAGCGCCTTCTCCAAGGCGCACGGCGGCGCCGAGGGCCAGGTGGCCTACATCGGCGAGCGCGGCGCGCGCATCGTCCTCGTCGGCGAGGACGGCGGCTGGGGCGACCTGGTGGCGCCCTCCTACGCCATCGCCGAGAAGGCCGTCGAGAAGTCCGGCATCACCGCCCACGAGTCCTTCGACGGCGAGTTCGCCGCCAAGGTCGAGACGGGCCCGTACGAGTGGAAGCGGATGGCCGGCATTCAGATCGGCGGCTGAGCATCACCTCGCCCCCGGTTCACCCGTTAGGACGGGTAAGACCCGCGTCCTACGGGGAGCCGGAATGATCGAAACGCCGTCCCTCGTGGACCAGTACTGCCACGGCGTACTGAGAACGGAGCTGGGCCTCGGCACCTTCGAGGCCCAGCTGGCCCGCACCGAGGGACCACCCGCCCCCGGCACCACCCTGTTCGACACCCAGACCGGCTTCGCGGTACGCCGCTGGTGCCCGCCCCTGCTCGGCCTGGAACCGCACTGCCCGCCGGCCCGTTATCTCGCCCGCCGCCGCGAGCTGGGCGTCCTGGAGGCCGGCCGCCGGCTGCTGCGCGGCAGCGGCATCACCACGTACCTCGTCGACACGGGACTGCCCGGCGACCTCACCGGCCCCGGCGAGATGGCTGTGGCCGGAGACGCCGACGCCCACGAGATCGTGCGTCTGGAGCTGCTCGCGGAGCAGGTCGCCGACACCTCCGGGACCGTGGAGTCCTTCCTCGCCAACCTCGCCGAGTCGGTGCACGGCGCCGCGGCGCACGCCGTCGCCTTCACCTCCGTGGCGGGGGTACGGCACGGTCTCGCGCTCGCGCCGGAGCCGCCCGGCCCGGGGCAGGTGCGCGGCGCCGCCGGACGCTGGCTGGCGGGGCGCCGGGTCGGGGGCGAGCTGAGCGACCCGGTGCTGTTACGCCACCTGCTGTGGATCGCGGTGGCCTCCGGGCTGCCGCTCCAGCTGCACGCGGGGCTCGGGGAGCCGGGGCAGCGCACCGACCGCACCGATCCGGTGCTGCTGACGGACTTCGTCCGGGCGACCGCGGGCCTCGGCACCGACCTGGTCCTGCTGCACGGCTACCCCTACCACCGGCACGCCGCCCACCTCGCCGGTGTCTTCCCGCACGTCTACGCCGACGCGGGCGCCGCGCTGGTGCGCACCGGTGCGCGCGCGGCGAGTGTGCTCGCCGAGGTGCTGGAACTGGCCCCGTTCGGCAAGATCCTCTTCTCCAGCGGAGCCCGGGGGCTGCCGGAGCTGCACGTGGTCGCGGCGCGCCTGTTCCGTGACGCCCTCGCCCGCGTCCTGGGCGGCTGGGTCACCGAGGGGGCCTGGTCCCTTGAGGACGCGCAACGGGTGGCGGCCATGCTGGCCTCGGGGAACGCACGGCGGGTGTACGGGCTGGAGTGACCCGCCCCGGCCAGGAACCGGGGTGAGGCCGGGGTGAGCCGGAGTCCTCAGGCCTTGGCGAGCTTCGCCTCGGCCGAGGGCCCGGGCAGGTCCGCCGTCGCGGCCTCCGGGCGCTCCCGCAGGGCCAGCAGGACCCGCAGCACCCCGATCCACACCAGCGCCGAGCCGAGCATGTGCAGGCCGACCAGCAGCTCCGGGAGCTTGGTGAAGTACTGGACGTAGCCGATCACACCCTGGCTCAGCAGGATCAGGAACAGATCCCGCGTCCGCGCCGGCGGGCCCTTGGGCGCGTCGACCGCCTTGAGCACGAACCACAGCGCGAAGGTCAGCGTGACCACGATCCACGCCAGGACGGCGTGCAGCTTGGCGACGGCCTCCCAGTCCACGGGGATGCGGTCCACCTCGCTGGAGTCGCCCGCGTGCGGACCGGCGCCGGTCACGACGGTGCCGACCGCGATCAGCAGCACCGATGCGACGACGAGGAACCACACCAGCTGCTGGACGGACTTGCCGACCAGCGGCCGGGGCGCCGCGTCGCCCTCACGGGTGCGCTGCCACATCACCGTCGCCACCGCGATCAGCGCGGTGGAGAGCAGGAAGTGCGCCGCGACCGTGTACGGGTTGAGGCCGACGAGCACGACGATGCCACCGAGCACGGCGTTGCCCATGACGATCCAGAACTGGGCCCAGCCCAGCCGGATCAGGCTGCGCCGCCACGGCTTCTGGGCCCGGGCGGCGACGATCGCCCAGCCGACGGCGGCGCACAGCACGTAGGTCAGCATGCGGTTGCCGAACTCGATGGCGCCGTGGAAGCCCATCGCGCCGGTCGCGGTGAGCGAGTCGTCGGTGCACTTGGGCCAGGTCGGGCAGCCGAGTCCGGAGCTGGTCAGCCGGACGGCACCGCCGGTGACCACGATGATCACGGCCATCACGAGAGCGGACAGGGCCGCCCGCTGGACCGTCCTCGAGGTCGGCGTCCAGCGTGCGGCGATGAAGGCGAGCGGGTTGCGCACGGCCGCGGTGGCGTCGGCGCGGGTCAGCTTGGGCACGGGCTCCATGGTAGGCGCCTGCTTGTGCACGCTTTCACGAGGGTCCATCGCGGCCTACTCCCAGCGGAAGAACTTCCCGGCGGCCGCGAGCCCCACGACCGCCCACACGGCGAGGATCCCGAGGTCGCCCCAGGGCATGCCGGCCCCGTGCTGGAGCACGTCCCGCAGGCCGTCCGACAGGGCGGAGACGGGCAGCAGCCCGAGCACGTCCTGGACGCCGGAGGGGAACTTGTCCAGCGGCACGATCACGCCGCCGCCGACGAGCAGCAGCAGGAAGACGAGGTTGGCGGCAGCCAGCGTGGCCTCGGCCTTGAGGGTGCCGGCCATCAGCAGGCCGAGCCCGGAGAAGGCGGCCGTGCCGACGATCAGCAGGAGCAGCACGGCGAACGGGCTGCCGTGCGGCGACCAGCCCAGCGCGAACGCGATCGCCGTCAGCAGGATCACCTGGAGTACCTCGGTGACCAGCACGGACGCCGTCTTCGCGGTCATCAGCGCCCAGCGGGGCAGCGGCGAGGACGCCAGCCGCTTCAGGACGCCGTAGCGACGCTCGAAGCCCGTCGCGATGGCCTGCCCGGTGAACGCCGTCGACATCACGGCGAGGGCCAGGATGCCGGGGGCGAGGAAGTCGACGGCCTTGCCGGCGCCGGTGTCGACGATGTCGACGGAGCTGAAGAGCGCCAGCAGCAGGGTGGGGATGATCACGGTGAGCAGCAGCTGTTCGCCGTTGCGCAGCAGCATGCGGGTCTCGAGCGCCGCCTGGGCCGCGATCATGCGGGGCAGCGGCGCCGCCCCGGGCCTCGGGGCGTAGGTGCCGGTGGCGGTCATGAGCGCAACTCCTTGCCCGTGAGCTCGAGGAAGACGTCTTCGAGGGTGTGCCGCTCGACGGAGATCTTGTCCGGCATCACACCGTGCTGGGCGCACCAGGAGGTGACGGTGGCCAGCAGCTGCGGGTCGACCTTGCCGTTCACCCGGTACGAGCCGGGGGTCAGCTCGGCGGCCGAGCAGTCGGCCGGGAGGGCCTTGAGCAGGGAGGCGACGTCGAGGCCGGGGCGGCCGGAGAAGCGCAGGGTGTTCTCGGCGCCGCCGCGGCACAGCTCCTCCGGGGAGCCCTGCGCGATCACCTTGCCGGCGTCGATGATCGCGACGTCGTCGGCGAGCTGCTCGGCCTCGTCCATGTGGTGGGTGGTGAGGATCACGGAGACGCCGTCGGCGCGCAGGTCCCGCACGAGGTCCCAGGTGGCCCGGCGGGCCTGCGGGTCGAGACCGGCGGTCGGCTCGTCCAGGAAGACCAGTTCGGGACGGCCGACGACGGCCATGGCGAGCGCGAGCCGCTGCTGCTGGCCGCCGGACAGCCGCCGGTAGCTCGTCCGGCCGCAGGAGCCGAGCCCGAGCCGTTCGATGAGCGCGTCCACGTCCAGCGGGTGGGCGTGCAGCGTGGCCATGTGCCGCAGCATCTCGTCGGCGCGCGCGCCGGAGTAGACGCCGCCGGACTGGAGCATCACGCCGATCCGGGGCCGCAGGGCGGCGGAGTCCGCGACCGGGTCGAGGCCCAGGACGCGTACCGTGCCGGCGTCCGGCTTCCGGTACCCCTCGCAGGTCTCGACCGTGGTCGTCTTCCCGGCGCCGTTGGGACCGAGGACGGCGGTCACGCCCGCCCTGGCCACCAGGTCGAGGCCGTCCACCGCGGTCTTCGTGCCGTACCGCTTCACCAGGGCCTGCACCTGGACGACGGGCTCATCTCGCATGGAACCCGAGTCTAGGGATCCGGGAACACCGCCGGACGGGCGGGTGCCGAACTGCCGGTCCCGTTCGCCGGCCGTGGTCCGGGCCGCCGGAGCGGCGCCCGCCGTTCACCCGGCCGGGTCAGCCGGGCGGGGTCGTGCCGAGGGGCTTGCCCGTGTGGCCGGTGTGTCCGCAGGGGCCGCTGTGGCCGGTGGGGCGTTCGGGGGCGGCGTCGGCCTGGAGCCATGCTCTCGCCCCCGACCTGCGCCGACGCCCCGCGTTTGATCGATCAAAGATCGTTTCCGCAGGTCACATTAGGTATGCCTAAGTGACGCAGGGCACCATCCGCCCGTTCGGACGCCGCTTGTCACGCTCCGCGGAATTACGCAACAATGGCGTTGTGAAAAACGTCGGCGAGGCTCGGGAGACCCCCACGGGGAGCCCCCAGGAGGAGTTCGCGACCGGGGAGCGCTCGACGCGCAACCGGGTCGCGCGGTCGATCCTGGACCACGGCCCGTCGACCGTCGCCGAGCTGGCCACCCGGCTGGGCCTGACCCAGGCCGCCGTACGACGCCACCTGGACGCGCTCGTCGCGGACGACGTCGTGGAGGCACGCGAGCAGCGCGTGTACGGCACGCGCACGCGCGGGCGCCCCGCGAAGGTCTTCGCGCTCACCGACTGCGGCCGGGACGCCTTCGACCAGTCCTACGACAAGCTCGCCGCCGACGCCCTGCGCTGGATCGCGCAGCAGGAGGGCGGCCGGGACGCCGTCGCCGCCTTCGCCCGGGCCAGGATCGCCGCGCAGGCCGACGCCTACCGCGCGGCCGTCGAGGCGGCGCCCCCGGAGAAGCGGACCGAAGCGCTGGCCAAGGCCCTGAGCGGCGACGGGTACGCTGCTACCGCGCGGAGCGCGCCCGTCGGCGAGCAGCTGTGTCAGCACCACTGCCCGGTCGCCCACGTCGCCGAGCAGTTCCCGCAGCTGTGCGAGGCCGAGACGGAATTTTTCGCCGAGCTCCTCGGTACGCATGTGCAGCGGCTCGCGACGATCGCCCACGGCGACGGCGTCTGCACGACGTTCATCCCCAGGAACGACCCCACGATTTCCCCTAACGCATCTGCAAGCACGGCCGGGAGGAACCCCGCATGACTCTCCCCACGGAGACTGCCCACCCTGAGCTCGAGGGCCTGGGCAAGTACGAATACGGCTGGGCCGACCGCGACGAGGCCGGTGCGTCGGCGAAGCGTGGTCTGAACGAGGACGTCGTCCGTGACATCTCGGCCAAGAAGAACGAGCCGGAGTGGATGACGAAGCTTCGCCTCAAGGGCCTGCGGCTCTTCGAGAAGAAGCCCATGCCGAACTGGGGCTCGGACCTGTCGGGGATCGACTTCGACAACATCAAGTACTTCGTGCGCTCCACGGAGAAGCAGGCGGAGTCCTGGGAGGACCTGCCCGAGGACATCAAGAACACCTACGACAAGCTGGGCATCCCGGAGGCCGAGAAGAAGCGCCTCGTCGCCGGTGTCGCCGCCCAGTACGAGTCGGAGGTCGTCTACCACCAGATCCGCGAGGACCTGGAGGAGCAGGGCGTCATCTTCCTCGACACCGACACCGCGCTGAAGGAGCACCCGGAGCTCTTCAAGGAGTACTTCGGGACCGTCATCCCGGTCGGTGACAACAAGTTCGCCTCGCTGAACAGCGCCGTGTGGTCGGGCGGCTCCTTCATCTACGTGCCGAAGGGCGTGCACGTGGAGATCCCGCTCCAGGCCTACTTCCGGATCAACACCGAGAACATGGGCCAGTTCGAGCGGACCCTGATCATCGTCGACGAGGGCGCCTACGTGCACTACGTCGAGGGTTGTACGGCCCCGATCTACAAGTCGGACTCGCTGCACTCCGCGGTCGTCGAGATCATCGTCAAGAAGAACGCCCGCTGCCGCTACACGACCATCCAGAACTGGTCGAACAACGTCTACAACCTGGTCACCAAGCGCGCCGTGGCCTACGAGGGCGCGACCATGGAGTGGGTCGACGGCAACATCGGCTCCAAGGTGACGATGAAGTACCCGGCCGTCTACCTGATGGGCGAGCACGCCAAGGGCGAGACCCTGTCCATCGCCTTCGCCGGCGAGGGCCAGCACCAGGACGCCGGCGCCAAGATGGTCCACATGGCGCCGAACACCTCCTCCAACATCGTCTCCAAGTCGGTGGCCCGCGGTGGCGGCCGTACGTCCTACCGCGGTCTGATCGAGATCGGTGAGGGCGCCGCCGGATCGAAGTCCAACGTGCTGTGCGACGCGCTGCTCGTGGACACCATCTCCCGGTCCGACACGTACCCCTACGTCGACGTCCGCGAGGACGACGTCTCCATGGGCCACGAGGCCACCGTCTCCAAGGTCTCCGAGGACCAGCTCTTCTACCTGATGAGCCGCGGTCTCGCCGAGGACGAGGCGATGGCGATGATCGTGCGCGGCTTCGTCGAGCCGATCGCCAAGGAGCTGCCCATGGAGTACGCGCTGGAGCTCAACCGGCTGATCGAGCTGCAGATGGAGGGCGCGGTCGGCTGACACCCGGCCCGCCGCCCACCCATCAAGCCCAACACGTAACGGAAAGCGAGCACTACGACAGCCATGGCTGAGGCCCAGAACATCCCCGTGGGGTCGACGACCTCCGGCGCCATCGCGGTGGCCGGGGAGTCCACCGTCGCCACCCGCATGAGCGCCCCGCCCTCCTTCGACGTCGCGGACTTCCCGGTCCCGCACGGCCGTGAGGAGGAATGGCGGTTCACCCCGCTGGAGCGCCTGCGCGGGCTGCACGACGGCACCGCCACCGCCACCGGCGACGGTGTGAAGGTCGACGTGCAGGCCCCCGAGGGCGTCGTCGTCGAGACCGTCGGCCGCGACGACGCGCGACTCGGCAAGGCGGGCACCCCGGTGGACCGCGTCGCCGCCCAGGCGTACTCGTCCTTCGAGAAGGCCTCGGTCGTGACCGTGCCGAAGGAGACCGTCCTCACCGAGCCGATCCGCATCGCGGTGCACGGCGAGGGCGGCACCGCCTTCGGTCACCAGGTCATCGAGCTGGGCGCGTTCGCCGAGGCCGTCGTGGTCATCGACCACACCGGTGACGCGGTGCTCGCCGCCAACGTCGACTACCTCCTCGGGGACGGCGCCAAGCTGACCGTCGTCTCCGTGCAGGACTGGGACGACAAGGCCGTGCACATGGCCCAGCACAACGCCCTGGTCGGCCGCGACGCCTCCTTCAAGTCGGTCGTGGTCACCTTCGGCGGCGACGTCGTCCGTCTGCACCCGCGCGTCACCTACGCCGGCCCCGGCGGCGAGGCCGAGCTGTTCGGCCTGTACTTCACCGACGCCGGCCAGCACCAGGAGCACCGCCTCCTCGTCGACCACAACGTGCCGCACTGCAAGTCCAACGCCGTCTACAAGGGCGCGCTCCAGGGCGACGACGCGCACGCCGTGTGGATCGGTGACGTGCTCATCGAGGCCAAGGCCGAGGGCACGGACACGTACGAGATGAACCGCAACCTGGTCCTCACCGACGGCGCCCGGGTCGACTCCGTGCCGAACCTGGAGATCGAGACCGGCGAGATCGTCGGCGCCGGCCACGCCTCCGCCACCGGCCGCTTCGACGACGAGCAGCTCTTCTACCTGATGGCGCGCGGCATCCCGGAGCACGAGGCCCGCCGCCTGGTCGTGCGCGGCTTCTTCGCCGAGCTGGTCCAGCAGATCGGCGTCGCGGACATCGAGGAGCGCCTGATCGCGAAGATCGAGCAGGAGCTGGAGGCCGCGGTCGCATGACCTTCGTACGCGCTTGCGGCGTCAGCGAGCTGGAGGAGGACACCCCGAAACGGGTGGAACTCGACGGCACGCCCCTGTCCATCGTGCGGACCGAGGGCGACGTCTACGCGATCCACGACATCTGCTCGCACGCGAACGTCTCCCTCTCCGAGGGCGAGGTCGACGACTGCCACATCGAGTGCTGGCTGCACGGCTCGCGCTTCGACCTGCGCTCCGGCAAGCCCGACAGTCTTCCGGCGACGCGTCCCGTCCCCGTATACCCCGTAAAGATCGAAGGGGACGACGTGCTCGTCTCCCTCTCCCAGGAGTCCTGAGGCACCCATGGCAACGCTTGAAATCCGAGACCTGCACGTCACCGTCGAGGTCGAGAACGGCACGAAGGAAATCCTCAAGGGTGTCGACCTCACCGTGAAGCAGGGCGAGACGCACGCCATCATGGGCCCCAACGGCTCGGGCAAGTCGACCCTCGCCTACTCGCTCGCGGGTCACCCGAAGTACACGATCACCGGCGGCACCGTCACCCTCGACGGCGAGGACGTCCTGGAGATGTCCGTCGACGAGCGCGCCCGTGCCGGCCTCTTCCTGGCGATGCAGTACCCGGTCGAGGTCCCCGGCGTCTCGGTCTCCAACTTCCTGCGCACCTCCGCCACCGCGATGCGCGGCGAGGCCCCGAAGCTGCGCACCTGGGTGAAGGAGGTCAAGGAGGCCATGGAGCGCCTCAACATGGACCCCTCCTTCGCCGAGCGCAACGTCAACGAGGGCTTCTCCGGCGGTGAGAAGAAGCGCCACGAGATCCTCCAGCTCGAGCTGCTCAAGCCGAAGGTCGCGATCCTCGACGAGACCGACTCCGGCCTGGACGTCGACGCGCTGCGGATCGTGTCCGAGGGCGTCAACCGCGTCCGCGAGACGGGCGAGGTCGGCACCCTGCTGATCACGCACTACACGCGCATCCTGCGCTACATCAAGCCGGACCACGTCCACGTCTTCGCCGGCGGCCGCATCGTCGAGTCCGGCGGTGCCGAGCTCGCCGATCAGCTCGAGGCCGAGGGCTACGACAAGTACGTGAAGGGTGGCGCATCCGCGTGACACAGCTGCCGGGCCTCCTCGACACCGAGGCGCTCCGTAAGGACTTCCCGATCCTGGACCGGGTGATCCACGACGGCAAGAAGCTGGTGTACCTGGACAACGCGGCGACCTCGCAGACGCCGCGCCAGGTCCTCGACGTACTCGCCGAGTACTACGAGCAGCACAACGCCAACGTCCACCGAGGCGTGCACGTCCTCGCCGAGGAGGCCACGGCGCTCTACGAGGGCGCGCGTGACAAGGTCGCGCAGTTCATCAACGCGCCGAGTCGCGACGAGGTGATCTTCACCAAGAACGCCTCGGAGTCCCTCAACCTCGTGGCGAACATGCTCGGCTGGGCCGACGAGCCCTACCGGGTGGACCACGAGACCGAGATCGTCATCACGGAGATGGAGCACCACTCCAACATCGTGCCGTGGCAGCTGCTGGCGCAGCGCACGGGCGCGAAGCTGAAGTGGTTCGGCCTCACCGACGACGGCCGGCTCGACCTGTCCAACATCGACGAGGTCATCACCGAGAAGACGAAGATCGTCTCCTTCGTGCTGGTCTCCAACATCCTGGGCACGCTCAACCCGGTCGAGGCGATCGTGCGCCGCGCCCAGGAGGTCGGCGCCCTCGTGTGCGTCGACGCCTCCCAGGCCGCGCCGCACATGCCGCTGGACGTACAGGCGCTGCAGGCCGACTTCGTGGCCTTCACCGGCCACAAGATGTGCGGCCCGACCGGCATCGGTGTGCTGTGGGGCCGCCAGGAGCTGCTGGAGGACCTGCCCCCGTTCCTGGGCGGCGGCGAGATGATCGAGACCGTCTCGATGCACTCCTCGACGTACGCCCCGGCGCCGCACAAGTTCGAGGCGGGCACGCCCCCGATCGCCCAGGCGGTCGGTCTCGGCGCGGCCATCGACTACCTCGACTCGATCGGCATGGACAAGATCCTCGCCCACGAGCACGCGCTCACGGAGTACGCCGTCAAGCGGCTGGCCGAGGTCCCGGACCTGCGGATCATCGGCCCGACCACGGCCGAGGACCGCGGTGCGGCGATCTCCTTCACGCTCGGCGACATCCACCCGCACGACGTGGGTCAGGTCCTGGACGAGCAGGGCATCGCGGTGCGCGTGGGCCACCACTGCGCGCGGCCCGTCTGCCTGCGCTACGGAATTCCTGCGACCACGCGAGCGTCGTTCTATCTGTACTCCACGCCGGCCGAGATCGACGCTCTGGTCGACGGTCTGGAGCACGTACGGAACTTCTTCGGCTGAGGGGCGTGAATTCAAGACCGTGAAGCTGGACTCGATGTACCAGGAAGTCATCCTGGACCACTACAAGAACCCGCACGGGCGGGGCTTGCGGGACGGCGACGCCGAGGTCCACCACGTGAACCCGACGTGCGGCGACGAGATCACGCTCCGCGTGAAGTACGACGGCACCAAGGTCACGGACGTCTCGTACGAGGGCCAGGGCTGCTCCATCAGCCAGGCCAGCGCCTCCGTCCTGAACGAGCTGCTGGTCGGCAAGGAGCTGTCCGAGGCGCAGCAGATCCAGGAGACCTTCCTGGAGCTGATGCAGTCCAAGGGCAAGCTCGAGCCCGACGACGCGATGGAGGACCTCCTGGAGGACGCGGTCGCGTTCGCCGGGGTGTCCAAGTACCCGGCCCGGGTCAAGTGCGCCCTCCTCAGCTGGATGGCGTGGAAGGACGCGACGGCCCAGGCACTGGGTGGCGCCGACGCCGAAAGGAAGACGGCATGAGCGAGACCGCTGAGATGAAGCCGGCCACGGAGGAAGAACTCCGCGAGGCGCTGTACGACGTCGTCGACCCCGAGCTGGGCATCGACGTCGTCAACCTGGGCCTGATCTACGGCATCCACATCGACGACGCGAACATCGCGACGATCGACATGACGCTGACGTCGGCGGCCTGCCCGCTGACCGACGTCATCGAGGACCAGGCGAAGTCCGCCACGGACGGCCTGGTCAACGAGTTGCGCATCAACTGGGTCTGGATGCCGCCGTGGGGCCCGGACAAGATCACCGACGACGGCCGCGAGCAGCTGCGGGCGCTCGGCTTCAACGTCTGACGGGTCACCGGTCACCGGTCACCGGCCACGAAAGGGCGACACCTCACGGTGTCGCCCTTTTCCGTGTCCGCACTCGCCCCACGCGGCCGGGTTGTGTACGGTCGTACACATGGGATACCTCACGCTCGTGGCCGCCATCGCCGCCGAGGTGGCCGCGACCACGGCCCTGAAATACAGCGAGGGCTTCAGCCGGCTGTGGCCCTCCGTGCTGACCGCGGTGGGATACGCCCTGTCCTTCGTCCTGCTCGCCCAGACCCTGAAGACGGTGTCCGTCGGCACCGCTTACGCCATCTGGTCGGGGCTGGGCACCGCGAGCATCGCCGCGATCGGGCTCATCTTCTTCGGGGAGGGGCTGGGCGTGGCCAAGATCGCCGGGATCGTGCTGATCATCGCGGGCGTGGCCGTGGTCAATCTCGGCGGCGCCCACTGATGGCCCGCCGGTACGACCCCGAACGCCGGCAGCGGATCATCGACGCGGCTCTGCGGGTCGTCGGCGAGAAGGGGCTGGCCGGCCTGAGCCACCGCAGCGTGGCGGCCGAGGCGGATGTCCCGCTCGGCTCCACGACGTACCACTTCGCGAGCCTGGACGAGCTGATGGTGGCCGCGCTGCGGCAGTCCACCGAGGGCTTCGGCGACCTGCTCGCGGCGCGCGGCGGCGTGACGGACTCCCGCACCGACCTGGCCGCCGAACTCGCCGCACTGCTCGGCGAATGGCTGGCCGGTGAACGCTCCGGGGTCGAGCTGGAGTACGAGCTCTATCTCGCCGCGCTGCGCCGGCCCGCACTGCGTCCGGTCGCCGCCGAGTGGGTGGAGAGCCTCGTGAAGCTGCTCGCCCGCCGCACCGACGAGGTCACGGCGCGGGCCCTGGTGGCGCTGATGGACGGCATCTGCCTGCAGGTGCTGCTGACGGACGCGGTGTACGACGAGCGCTACGCCCGTGAGGTGCTGGCGCGGGTCATCCGCTGAGGAGAGCCGGTGCGGCGCTCGGCGGGGGCGGTCACCCCCGGGGCGGTGCGGGTTTCACCGGGGGGCCCTTGGGTGACCGCTGACCTTGGGCGACCGCCCGCCGACTGCCTACGGTCTGTGGGGCCGTCGCGCCCGAGGCCCTGGCGTCGTCGCGTGGCGTCATCCCCGCGCGGTCGACGGCCCGCTGACGGCGGTCAGGGCCGCCTCCACGCTGCCCGCGATGTCGCTCACCGGGTACTGCACGTGCCGGACGACCCGCTCGCGGTCCACCACCAGCGTCAGACGCTTGAGCCGGCTCGCGCCCGCCGCGCGGAACGTCGGCAGCCGCAGCGCGGTGACCAGCTCCAGGTCGGCGTCGGACAGCAGCCGCTGGCCGAGCCCCTCCTTCTCGGCGAACGCCCGCTGCTCGTCCGGGCGCTGGGCGGACACGCCGTACACCGTGGCGCCCGCGGCGGTGAAGTCGGCGAGCCGGTCGCGATAGGTGCAGGACTCCAGGGTGCAGCCGGGCGCACCCGGGATCTCCGACCAGCCCGGCGGATAGGCGTCGGCGCGGGCGTAGGCGCCGGGGAAGCAGTACAGCACCGTGAAGGCGGTGTCCGCGGCGACCGGGTCGCGGGGTGCGCCGGTGTCGTCGAGGAGGGTCAGCCCGGGGATGCGCGTGCCGAGGAGTCCGTGCACCCGGCGGGCCTCCGCCGACGCCTCCCCGGCCGTGGCCGAGGTGGTGCCGTCGCCCAGCACCCAGGCGTCGCCCCAGTCCTGGAGGGCGACCAGCACGGGCAGCAGGGCGCGGCCGCGCGGGGTGAGCCGGTACTCGTGGCGCACCGGGCGCTGCTGATAGGGGACCCGGGCCAGGACGTCCGCCTCCACCAGCAGCCGCAGCCGCTCGGTGAGCACCTTGCGGGACATGCCCAGCTCGCGCTGGAGCTCGTCGAAGCGGTGCACGCCGCGGGCGGTGTCCCGCACGATCAGCAGGGTCCACCAGTCGCCGACCACGTCCAGCGCCTGGGCGATGGCGCAGGTGGAATCCTCCAGGCTCGTTCTGCGGGCCATGACCCTCCACCTCTTCGTCCACCGGTCGTCGTTGACCCGAGGCTGCCATGCTGACATAGTCAGTTCCCAAAAGAAACTGACTCGGGGGTGGGGCCGGTGCGAGGCCTGAGGGACGTTCCGCGCGCGGTGTGGCTGCTGGCCGCCGGGACCTTCGTGAACATGACCGTGAGCGTCACCTTCGCCTACCTCTTCCTCTATCTGACCGGCCCGCGCGGCCTCGGCCCCGGCCAGGCGGGCCTGCTCGCCGGCGCCGGGGGAGTGGGCCTGCTCGCCGGCAACTTCACGGGCGGCTGGTTCGGGGACCGGTTCGGCCACCGCCCGGCCCTCCTCGTCTCCGCCACCACGGGCGGGCTGCTGCTGGCCGCCGTCCCCGTGCTGCCGACGCCCGCGCTGTACGCCGCGCTGCCGCTCGCCCAGTACGCCGCGGGGGCGCAGCGAGCCGCCGGCTCCGCGCTGGTCGCGGTGATCGTGCCGGAGGGCGCGCGGCGGCAGGCGTTCGCGGTGATGCGGGCGGCGGGCAACGGCGGGTTCACCCTGGGTCCGCTGCTCGGCGCGCTGGTGGCGACCCGGTTGTCGTACGACTGGCTGTACCTCGCCGACGGGCTCGGCAGTGTGGGGCTGGCGCTGTGGACCGCGCGGGTGGTTCCGGCGGTGGTACGGGCGCGGCGACGGTCGGGGGACGCCACCCGGGAGCGGGACGCCACCCGGGAGGCGCCCGCCGGGGAGGGCCTGTGGGCGGCGCTTCGGGCGCGCCCGGCGGTCCTGGTGCTGCTCGGGGCGATCGTGGTCGTGGACGTCGTCTACCGGCAGCAGTACACGACGTTCCCCGTCCACCTCGCCGACCACGGCCTGGACACCGGCGTCTACGGTGCCCTGCTCGCCGTCAACGGCGGAGTGCTGCTCTGTCTGGAACTGCCCGCCGCGCTCGCCCTGCGCCGCCGCTCACCGCTGCCGGTCGTGGCGACGGGGCTGCTGCTGGTGGCGGCGGGCTACGGCACGCTGCTCACGGGCACCGGCACCGGGGCCGCGGTGGCGATGATGATCCTGCTGACGCTCGGGGAGCTGCTCTACAAGACCCCCGCCACGGCCTACGTCGCCGACCGCGCCCCGGCGCACGTCCAGGGCCGCTTCCAGTCGCTGTACGCCGGCGCGTCCATCACGGGCGTGGTCCTGGCCGCCCCGCTCGGCGGCGCGCTGTACCAGGCGGCGCCGGGGTGGCTGTGGCCGTGCTGCGCGAGTGCCGCGGCGGTGGCGGCGGTGGCGGTGGTGGCGGGGGCGCGGCTGGAACGGGGCCGCGTGCGCCGGGCCGGCGGCGGGCGGCCGGCGGAGGTCGTGGCGGCAGTGGCGGCGGCGGAGGTGGCGGCGGCCTCGCCGGTGGCCGCCGCGCGGGTGGAGGGCCGGCGGCGCGGTCCGCTGCTCTGAGGCCGACCGCCGGTGTGCTCCGGCGCGCCCGGCAGAAGGGGCCGGCCCCGGCGAAGGACCGATCGGCGTCCTGGCGAAGGACGGTCGGGGTCCCGGTGAAGGGCCGTCGGCGTCCTGGCGAAGGGGCCGGTCCCGGGCGAAGGACCGGTCGTCGCCCCAGTGAAGGGCCGTACTCCCGGCGAAGGACCGGCCGGCCCCTGTCCACCGCCCGCCACCTGAGACAACGGCCTGCTGGTTGGCCTCCGTGGCCCCTCGCCGGTTAGGTTGCCCTCATGACCGACTCGACTGCTTCTCGCACCACCGGCGCCGTCGCCGCCGGCCTTGCCACCCTCGCCTCCGACGGCACCGTTCTCGACACCTGGTTCCCCGCGCCCGAGCTGGTCGAGCAGCCCGGCCCCGCCGGCACCGAGCGGCTCAGCGCCGAGCAGGCCGCGCAGCTGCTGGGCGGCGGCGCCACCGCGGCGATCGGCCCGGACGCCCGCCGCGGCGTCGAGGTGATCGCGGTCCGCACGGTCATCGCCTCCCTGGACGAGAAGCCGATCGACGCGCACGACGTCTACCTGCGCCTGCACCTGCTCTCGCACCGCCTGGTCAAGCCGCACGGCCAGAGCCTGGACGGCATCTTCGGTCACCTCGCCAACGTCGCCTGGACCTCGCTCGGCCCGGTCGCCGTGGACGACGTCGAGAAGGTGCGCCTCAACGCCCGCGCCGAGGGCCTGCACCTCCAGGTCACCTCGATCGACAAGTTCCCGCGCATGACGGACTACGTCGCGCCGAAGGGCGTGCGCATCGCCGACGCGGACCGCGTCCGCCTGGGCGCGCACCTCGCCGAGGGCACCACGGTCATGCACGAGGGCTTCGTCAACTTCAACGCCGGCACGCTCGGCACGTCGATGGTCGAGGGCCGCATCTCCGCGGGCGTCGTCATCGGGGACGGCTCGGACATCGGCGGCGGCGCCTCCACGATGGGCACGCTGTCCGGCGGCGGCAACGTGATCATCTCCATCGGCGAGCGCTGCCTGATCGGCGCCGAGGCCGGCGTCGGTATCGCCCTGGGCGACGAGTGCGTGGTCGAGGCGGGTCTCTACGTCACCGCCGGCACCCGCGTCACCATGCCCGACGGACAGATCGTCAAGGCCCGCGACCTGAACGGCGCCTCCAACATCCTCTTCCGCCGCAACTCCGTGACCGGCGCGGTCGAGGCCCGCCCGAACAACGCGGTCTGGGGCGGCCTGAACGACATCCTGCACAGCCACAACTGAGGCAGCCCGCGTGCCCGAGCGCCCTTCCGCCGGTGGGTGGGAGGGCGCTCGGCGTTGTCAGGCGGGGTAGGTAGGGGAGGACGTTCAGTCCGTCCTCGTCGCGCCACTCACGGACGGTCGCAGTCACCATGGGGGAGAACCCTGGGGAAGGGGGCGGTCGGCGATCAGGTGGTCGTAGGCCGTCCGCAGGCCGGCCGTCGTCTCCGGGTCCGCCGCGCGCAGCGGGGGGCGGACCGGGCCCGCCGGGAGGCCGAGGGAGGCCAGCAGGGCCTTCGCGGTGACCGTGCCGGGGAGGTCCGCCGCCATCATCGCGTCGATCAGCGGTGTCAGGCGGCGCTGGAGCCGCGCCGCCAGTGCCGTGTCGCCGGTGTCGAAGGCGTCCAGGACCGCACGGACATGGCGGGGGGCCGCGTTCGCGACCGTGCTGACGCAGCCCGCCGCGCCCACCGCGTACAGGGCGAGGTTGTGCTCGTCGCAGCCGGCGTAGTACGCCAGGTCCGTCGCGGCGAGGACCTGCTGGGTGCCGAGGAAGTCGTAGGAGCAGTCCTTCACCGCGACGATCCGGGGGTGCTCGGCGAGGCGGAGCATCGTCCGGGGTGCGATGCGGGTGCCGGTGCGGGCCGGGATGTCGTACAGCATCACCGGCAGGGCGGTCGCGTCCGCCACCTCGAGGAAGTGGGCCTCGATCGCGTCCTGGGGCGGCCGGCTGTAGTACGGCGTGACCAGCAGGACCCCGTCGGCGCCTGCCTTCTCCGCCTCCAGGGCCAGGGCGATGGTGTGCCGGGTGTCCGCGGTGCCGACCCCGGCGACGACCGACGCCCGCTCGCCCACCGCCTCGCGCACCGCGCTGATCAGCTCCGCCTTCTCCGCGTCGCTCGTCGTCGGCGATTCTCCCGTCGTGCCGGAGAGCACGAGGCCCTCGCACCCCTCCGCCACCAGATGCGTGGCCAGCCGCCGCGCGCCGGCCACGTCGAGGGCGCCCTCCTCGGTGAAGGGCGTGATCATCGCGCACAGGGCGCGGCCGAAGGGCGGGGCGGAGGAGGATGCGTAGGTCATGGAAGCAGTGTCGGCACCTCGATCGTGAAGCTCCACTTAAATCTGCTACGAGGTATGGGTAAGGGATGCTTCGGCGTGGAGAGGTGGATCAGGCAGGGGCCGGCGTCTGCGCCGCAGGTCCGCGCCGCCGTGGCCGGGGCGGCCGGGGCCCGGTGACCGCCCTATGTCCAAGCCTGCCTCTCATGAGTCACCATGGCATTCAGGACGGTCATGCACCCACCGCTCATGGAGGCGTCATGAAGCTCGGCAAGGCACTGGCCACCGGCGTCGCGGAAGAAGAGCCGCGGATCCGCGACGAGGAACCCGAACCCACCCAGGAGATCACGGACGTGGAGGTCTCCGTGCCCGAAGAGGTGCCCGCGGCCCGATGAGGCTGCGGCTCCCGCAGGAGCGCCCGACCGAGCCACCGACCGGATACAAGATCGCCCACCCGGTGCTCTCCCAGGACGGCACCCGGGCCGGGTTCACCGGGGTGTCGCTCGGCGGGGCCCTCCCGTACGGCGTCCTGGCCGAGGCGTCCTGCGTCTACGGCCGCCGGCACCGGCCGCCCGCCCGGCTGTGCGACTGCGGCTTCCACAGCGTGCACGAGCGCGCCGACGCGGAGGCGCTGCTCAGCACGGCCGAGCACCGGGCCGCCGTTCTGCTCCAGGTGTCGGTCCTCGGCGCCTACATCCGCTTCGAGCGCGGCTTCCGCAGCGCCCGCCAGCGGGTGCGTACGGCGACCGTCGGTCCCTGCGCCTGCGGCGCCCCCGCGGTGGCGCTGGCCGACGCCGGCTGGGGCCGGCCCGGATGGCGCGCGCTCGCCCCGTCGTGCGCGGGCTGTGTCCGGGCGCGTACGTCGCTGTCGCTCACCGCCTTCGCCCGGCTGGCCGGGGACGGGCTGCGGGTGGTGGCCGCGGCCGGCGGAGGGATCCGCCTGGAGAGCGGCGAGGGCCTCGACGTGCCCGAACTGGTCGCGGAGGCGGCCCTGTTGCAGGCTCGGCTCGACTGGTTCCAGACCCAGCTGGCCCGGCTCGGGGACCGGGGGACCGGGAGCGCACCGCAGGGATAGCGGCCCCGGGGACAGCAGGGGCGGCAGGGACAGCGGGGACGGGATGCGCGGCGTCGCGGACGGCCCCGCCCGGGCTGCGGGGCACCGGAGGCGGGGCTGTCCCGCGCCCGGATCCGGAGGCGCCGGGCGTTGCGCGCGGCCCGTCTAGTGACGGCCGGTCAGGGTACCCGGGAGTCTCCGCGACCGAGAGGAGGCGGAACACCGTGACCGGGGCCTCGGGCACCCGGCCCGTGCACGAGGAACGCCGGGCCCCGCACGACACCGCGCACCACTCCGCCGGCGAGTTCGCCGGACAGGCGACCGGACAGCTCTCCCGCCTGCTCCGGCAGGAGATCGGCCTGGCCGAGGAGGATCCGGCCGAGAAGGGCCGGCGCGCCGGGCGCGGGGGCCCACTGCTGGGCGGCGCCGGGGCCTTCGCCTGCGCCGGGCTGCTCGCCCCCGCGGGCACGGCGGTCGCGGCGCTGTCGCCGGCACTGCCCGTGTGGGCCGCCGCGCCGACCGTGACGGTGCTGCTGTTCGCGGTCGCCGGCCGCTCCCAGCTGCGCCGTGCCGCGCCGCCCGCGCCGGAGGAGGCGCTCGGCGGCGTCAGGGCCGATGTCGAGGAGATCAGGGAAAGGGCGCATCGATGACGGACGCGAGGAACGGCTCCTCCGGCGAGTCCGCCCGGGGAGCCAAGGGCCCCGACGAGCTGCGGCACCAGGTGGAGGAGACGCGCAGCCAGCTCGGGGCGACGGTCGAGGAACTGGCCGCGAAGGCGGACGTGAAGGGGCGGGCGCGGGCCCGTGCCGCCGATCTGCGTGACAAGGCCGGCGCGATGACGGTGCAGCTGCGCAGCAGCGCCGCCCAGGCCGGGCACGCCGTTCAGGACAAGGCGTCCCACATGGGTCATGTGGTCCAGGACAAGGCGTCCCACGTCGGCCACACGGTCCAGGAGCGGGCGTCCCACATGGGCCACACGGTGCAGGAGCGGGCGTCCCACGCCGGGCATGCGGTTCAGGAGCGGGCGTCCCACGCCGGGCACACGGTCCAGGAGCGGGCGTCCCACGTGGGCCACACCGTCGAGGAGCGCCGGCACGCCGCCGAACAGCGGCTCCCGCAGCCGGTGCGTACCGTCTGGGTGACCGGCCGGCGCCATCCGGGAGTCGCCTGGGCCACGCTGGGGGCGCTGACCGCGGTCGGGGCGTGGCAGGTCTGGCGGGCGTACCGGCGCATGAAGTAGGCCGAAGACCGCCTGACGGCGGGGCGCGGCCCGGGCCCGGGGGGGGGCGGGCCCGGGGCCGGGGCGCGGGGGGGGGGGGAGACGGGGCGAGTGCAAAAACCGCAGAGAGCCGCGCGCGGGGGGGCGGGCGCAGGGACACGCCGCACCGCGCCCGCCCCGCCCCCCCCCCCCCGCCCCA
>NZ_JBEZWX010000045.1:0-54990 GCF_040637635.1 Streptomyces sp. NPDC028635
ATCTGGCGTTGACTTTTGGCACGCTGTTGAGTTCTCAAGGAACGGTCGCTTCCTTTGTACTCACCCTCTCGGGCTTTCCTCCGGGCTTCCCTTCGGTCTTGCGTTTCCGACTCTATCAGATCCTTTCGGCGTCCGATTCCCGGTCGGCGGGATGTCTCCGGGGTTTTCGGCTTTCGCCGTCCGCCCTTTCGACATTCACTACGTTAGCTCATTCTCTCGGCGACTCATAATCGAGTCTCGCGAGTTCGAATTCGGGTACGCGAACGCACCAGAATCGACCCCGTTGAGGGGCTGTAGCTAGATAGTGGGTTGGCCGCTCCGGCTGCAGGCGATCGCCGTACCCGGTTCAGCGGCTCGGGCCACATTACGCACCTTCGCGCGCTGCGTCAACTGCGGCGCCGCCTCGGCACATGGGCCCGGTAGGGGCTCACCGTCGGGTCGTTGGCGACCCAGAAGCGCCAGGGGTGGGCGTCGCCGTTCCCGCCCTCGCCGGCCACGCCGGTGCGGGGGCCGTTGCGTACCTGGTCGGAGGGGATGGGCGTGCCCGTCAGCACCCGCAGCGGGGTCTCCCCCTCGGCGCAGGCGTCCGTGCCGTCCAGGGCGCGGCCCACGTCCAGGGCGGTGGCCAGGCGGGCGGGGCCCTTGGCCAACTCCTTGTCGTTCTTGGCCGAGAGACGACGGACACGGGCCAGTTCGGCGCCCTCGATGATCTCGCCGGCGCGGAGCAGGACGGCGCTGGCCCGTCCGACCGGTCCGCAGACCAGGTTCATGCAGTGCCACATGCCGTAGGTGAAGTAGACGTACACATGACCGGGCTCTCCGAACATCACGCTGTTGCGTGCGGTCTGGCCGCGGTAGGCGTGGGAGCCGGGGTCGTTCGGGCCGTCGTAGGCCTCTACCTCTGTCAGGCGCAGGGCGATCGGGCCGTCCGGGGTGGAACGGACGAGGACACGGCCGAGGAGGTCGGGCGCGACCTCGAGGACGGGCCGGTCGAAGAAGGCGCGGGGCAGGGGCGTACGGTCGGGGCTCGCGATCATGCTCTCCGAGCGTACTGGAGTCGGTCCGTGCCATGGGGTGGTCAGGGGGCGTGCGGCTTGCCAGGGTGAGGGCGCGGAACCGGCCGGGACCGGTTCGCGTTTGTACGGATCAAGGGCGCAGTCGCAGCCGTTGCAGTCGTAGTCGTTGAGGAGAGCCATGGCGTTCAAGAAGCTGCTCGCGAGCCTGGGGGCCGGCGGGGCCTCGGTCGAGACCGTGCTGACCGAGGTGAACGTGGTGCCGGGTGGCGTGGTCCAGGGTGAGGTGCGGATCCAGGGCGGGTCCGTCAGCCAGGACATCGAGGGCCTGTCGGTGGGGCTGCAGGCCAAGGTCGAGGTGGAGAGCGGCGACCAGGAGTACAAGCAGGACATCGAGTTCACCAAGGTCCGGCTCGGGGGTGCCTTCGAGCTGCAGGCGGGTGCCGTGCACGCGGTGCCGTTCGGGCTCGAGATCCCGTGGGAGACGCCGGTCACCATGATCGACGGGCAGTCGCTGCGCGGGATGCACATCGGCGTGACCACCGAGCTGGCGATCGCGCGGGCCGTGGACTCCTCCGACCTGGACCCGATCAACGTCCATCCGCTGCCGGCGCAGAAGGCGATCCTGGACGCGTTCATCCAGCTGGGCTTCCGCTTCAAGAACGCCGACATGGAGCGCGGCCACATCCGGGGCACGCGGCAGAAGCTGCCGTTCTACCAGGAGATCGAGTTCTTCCCGCCGTCGCAGTACCGCGGGCTGAACCAGGTGGAGCTGAGCTTCGTCGCCGACGAGCACGCCATGGACGTCGTCCTGGAGATGGACAAGAAGCCGGGTCTGTTCAGTGAGGGCAGCGACACCTACCGCTCCTTCCAGGTCGGTCTGAACGACTGGCAGGGGACCGACTGGGCGGCATACCTCAACCAGTGGCTGTCCGAGGTCGGCTCCAAGCGGAACTGGTTCTAGGCTCGGACCCACTGAACGCAAGCGATCAGGAGGTACCGAGGTGACCGAGCTCAAGAGGCGGCCTCTCCCCCACGACTTCCATCCGCCCGTGCCGTCCTTCACGGTCACGAGTGAGGACGTCCGCGAGGGTGCCACCCTCAAGGACGCTCAGGTCTACGCGAAGGGCAACACCTCGCCGCAGCTGCGGTGGGAGGGCTTCCCGCCGGAGACCAAGAGCTTCGCCGTGACCTGCTACGACCCGGACGCCCCGACGGGCAGCGGGTTCTGGCACTGGTCCGTGTTCGACATCCCGGTCTCGGTGACCGAGTTGCCGGCGGGTGCGGGGACCGGCAAGTTCGAGGGACTGCCCGAGGGTGCGGTCCAGGTGCGCAACGACTACGGCTCGAAGGACTTCGGCGGTGCCGCGCCGCCGCCCGGGGACGGCCCGCACCGGTATGTGTTCACGGTGTACGCCGTGGACCAGGAGAAGCTCGGTCCGGATTCCGACGCCTCTCCTGCCGCCGTCGGTTTCAACCTGCGGTTCCACACGCTCGCCCGGGCGCAGCTCATCGGTGAGTACGAGGAGTCCGCGGAAGCCTGACGTTCACGGAAGGTTTGCCCGCCTCTGGTCTTGGAAGTGATCGGAGGCGGGCATTTTTTATTGCGTTGTCCATCTCGGCGCGCCCGTCCAGAGTTGATCCAAGCCCGCCGGGGGGTGGGCCGGTGCACACGGGAGGTGGGCTTGATGCGTGACACGCTCGTTCTGAACGCCAGCTTCGAACCGCTGTCGACGGTGACGCTGAACCGAGCCGTCGTTCTGGTGCTTCAGGACAAGGCCGTCGTCGAGCAGGCCCACCCCGAGCTGCGGATGCGCGGTGCCGATGTGGACATACCCGCGCCCCGGGTGATCCGGCTGTGCCGGTACGTACGGGTGCCGTTCCGAAGACAAGCGCCGTGGTCGAGGCGGGGTGTGCTGGTCCGGGACCGGCACCGGTGCGGGTACTGCGGGCGCAGGGCGACGACCGTGGACCACGTGGTGCCTCGGTCCCGGGGTGGGCAGGACACGTGGCTGAACACGGTGGCCGCGTGTGCGGAGGACAACCACCGGAAGGCGGACCGGACGCCGGAGGAGGCCGGGATGCGGTTGCTCCGGGAGCCGTTCGAGCCTACGCCGGCCGATGCGATGCTGCTGACGCTGGGGGCGGATGATCTTGCCGCTCTTCCCGGGTGGCTGGCCCGGGACGCGGCCTGACCATTCACCGTAGGGCTGTGTGTGCGTTGTCGGCCGCGGGTTCGTCGTGGCTTGTCGCGCAGTTCCCCGCGCCCTTGTCGGGTCGCGGGGAACGTTGCTTCGGCCGGTCCCGTCAGTCGATCGACGGCTTCTCGCGGCGGTCGGTGCCGTTGCTCGTCGAGCCGCCGTTGCCCGAACCGCCGCCCATGCCGCCGAAGTTGCCCATGGCGCCGGAGAGGCCCTTGAGGGCGTCGCCGATCTCGCTGGGGACGATCCACAGCTTGTTGGCGTCGCCTTCGGCGATCTTCGGCAGCATCTGGAGGTACTGGTAGGACAGCAGTTTCTGGTCGGGGTCGCCGGCGTGGATGGCCTCGAAGACCGTGCGGACGGCCTGGGCCTCGCCCTCCGCGCGCAGTGCGGCGGCCTTGGCCTCACCCTCGGCGCGCAGGATCTGGGACTGCTTCTCACCCTCGGCGCGCAGGATCTCGGACTGCCGCACACCTTCTGCCTGGAGGATCGCCGCGCGCTTGTCCCGGTCGGCGCGCATCTGCTTCTCCATCGAGTCCTGGATGGAGGTCGGCGGTTCGATGGCCTTGAGTTCGACGCGGTTGACGCGGATGCCCCACTTGCCGGTGGCCTCGTCGAGGACGCCGCGCAGGGCAGCGTTGATCTCCTCGCGGGAGGTGAGGGTGCGCTCCAGGTCCATGCCGCCGATGATGTTGCGCAGCGTGGTGACGGTGAGCTGCTCGATGGCCTGGATGTAGCTGGCGACCTCGTAGGTGGCCGCGCGGGCGTCGGTCACCTGGTAGTAGATGACTGTGTCGATGTTGACGACCAGGTTGTCCTGGGTGATCACCGGCTGCGGCGGGAAGGGGACGACCTGTTCGCGCAGGTCGATGCGGTTGCGGATGGTGTCGATGAACGGGACGACGATGTTGAGACCCGCGTTCAGCGTCCGCGTGTAGCGGCCGAAGCGCTCCACGATGGCGGCGCTCGCCTGCGGAATGACTTGGATGGTCTTGATCAGGGCGATGAAGACCAACACCACCAGAATGATCAGGACGATGATGACCGGTTCCATCGTGGCTGCCCGTCCCCTTCTCCGCCTCGGCGCTTTCGGAAGATCTTATGGCTGTTGAAGATCTTGCTGGTCGAGTCTGACAGACCGTCGGAGGGCTCGGGGGGTGTTCGGCCGAGTCCGCACCGGGTCGCCTCTTGTCGCGTCGTAGGAGGTCACATGACGATCGCGGTGGCCCCCTCGATGTCCACGACGTCCACGTGGTCGCCCACTTCGAAGGCGCGGCCGGTGTCGAGGGCGCGGGCCGACCAGATCTCGCCGGCGAGTTTGATACGGCCGCCGGAGCCGTCGACGCGTTCGAGGACGACGGCCTGTCGGCCCTTCAGGGCGTCGATGCCGGTGGCGAGTTGGGGGCGCTGGCGGCTGTGCCGGGCCGCGATCGGCCGTACGACGGCGATGAGCGCGATCGAGACGGCGAGGAAGACGAGCACCTGGACGACGACGCCGAGGCCGAAGCCCGCGACGACCGCCGCGGCCACGGCGCCGACGGCGAGCATCCCGAACTCCGGCATCGCGGTGACCACGAGCGGGATTCCGAGCGCTGCCGCACCGACGAGCCACCACACCCATGCGTCGATGTCGTTCACACGGCAATCGTAGGGCCGCCGGTCCGGTTGCGGACAGGGCGCCGGGCGGGGCGCACGGGGTCAGGACAGGGGCAGGCCCTGGGCCGTCCAGCGTTCGCCGACCTGCTCGACGACGAGCGGGAGGCCGAAGCACAGGGAGAGGTTGCGGGAGGTGAGTTCGAGTTCCAGCGGGCCGGCGGTGAGGACCTTGCCCTGACGGATCATGAGGACGTGGGTGAACCCCGGCGGGATCTCCTCGACATGGTGCGTGACCATGATCATGGAGGGGGCGATGGGGTCGCGGGCCAGCCGGCCGAGGCGGCGGACCAGGTCTTCACGGCCGCCGAGGTCCAGGCCGGCGGCGGGCTCGTCGAGGAGCAGCAGTTCCGGGTCGGTCATCAGGGCGCGGGCGATGAGGGTGCGCTTGCGCTCGCCCTCGGAGAGGGTGCCGAAGCGGCGCTCGAGGTAGTCGCTCATCCCGAGACGGTCGAGGAAGGCGCGGGCGCGCTGCTCGTCGATCTCGTCGTAGTCCTCGTTCCAGGTGGCCGTCATGCCGTACGCGGCGGTGAGGACGGTCTCCAGGACGGTCTGGCGCTTGGGGAGCTTCTCGGCCATGGCGATGCCGGCCACGCCGATGCGGGGGCGCAGTTCGAAGACGTCGGTGCCGGGCTTGCCGAGGGTCTCGCCGAGGATGGTGGCGGTGCCCTTGCTGGGGTAGAGGTAGCTGGAGGCGACGTTGAGGAGGGTGGTCTTGCCGGCGCCGTTCGGGCCGAGGATGACCCAGCGCTCGCCCTCCTTGACCGACCAGGAGACCTGGTCCACCAGAGCCCGGTCCTCACGGACCACGGATACGTCCTGAAGCTCCAGAACATCGCTCATGAGCGCGTTGTCTCCCCTTGCAGTGTGGCCGGTCTCGGCTGTCGCGTACGCCTGTGGCTCTGTTCGCCGCGCCGGTGGGCGCGGCCCTGAACGAATCTACGCCACGGACCGGGCGAGCCGTTCCATCGGTCCGGTCCTTAGGGTGGGGGGCATGCTCGTGGAACCGCGCGCCGGCCGCCTTGCCGCCTGGGGAAATGCCCTTCTTGCCGGACTTGTCTCTCCGGATGACGCCGTGCTCGCCATCGTGGGCGAGGACGCGGTGCACCGGGTGGAGGGGCTGCCGGGTGAGTCGGCCCCGGTCGGCCTCACGCTCGCGCTCGGGCGGCTGCGGTCGCTGGGCGTGAGCGGGCTGCGCGTCGCGCTCCCGGCGCCGGGGCATCCGCTCGGGCTGAGCGGTCCGCCGGAGTTCAACAAGCGGGCGCTGGAGGCCGAGGAGGCGGTGATCTGCCACGGGGGCGCGCTGGGGCTGGTGCCCGAGGTGTACGAGGCCGGGCCCGACGGTGATGTGCATGTGGAGGTCGTCTGGCACTGCCTGCCGGTCCGGGAGGCTCCGCCGGCCGATGTGCCGTCGCTGGGTGAGGCCGAGCGGGAGCTGGCGGAGGGGCTGCGGGAGGCGACCGCAGCGCTGACACGGCTGGACGTCGCCGGGTCGGGGCCGGTGGCGCAGGCGGCGATCGACGCGTACCGGGCGCGGGCCGAGCGGGGGCGGGAGGTGCTGGCGCCGGGGTATCCGCCGCGGGCGGTGCGGGTGCTGGAGCTGGCGCAGCGGGTGGGGTTCCTGGTGTCCCTCGCGTCGGAGAAGGGGCACGGGGGTGCGGTGAGCGCCGGGGAGATGTTCGCGCGGGCGGAGGCGTTGCGGCCGGTGGAGCGGGTGGCTCGGCGGGCGCAGGTGGCCGCGTACAACGCGTATGTGGAGGAGCGTGAGCGGTGAGACGCGCCTTCGGCGGTTTTCCAGGGCGGTGAGCGTTCGTCGTTCTTGTGCCGGGGGGCGGCGGGGCAGGGCGGGTTCGTGGGCTTCCTTGCGTGGTGACCGGCGTCGCTGGTGACGGTCGGCTCGGCCGGGTTCCTCAGGCGGTGACCGGCGTCGCAGGTGCCAGGTCGGCTCGGCCGCGTTCCTCAGGCGGTGACCGGCGTCGCAGGTGCCAGGTCGGCTCGGCCGGGTTCCTCAGGTGGTGACCGGCGTCGGCGCTGAGGGGTTGGGTGCGTGGACCGGCGCTGCGGGGTGCCGGCCGCGCCCACCCGTGCCGCCCTGCGGCACGACTGCCCGCGGCTTGTGCGGCTAGGCAGCGCGGCTGCCCGGCTGCGGCCGGGGCGCGGCTGGTGCGGTGCGGCTGCGGGCGACCGGAGCCGGGGCGCGGCCGGAGCCGGGCGCGGCTGGTTCGGTGCGGCTGCCCATAACCGGAGCCAAGGGCAGCTTGTGCTGTGCGGCTGCCCGCAACCGGAGCCGGGGCGCCGACGGAGCCGGGGGTCGGCTGGTCCGGTGCGGGTGGCTGCGACCGGAGGCGCGGCCAGGCTGGTGCGGTGCGGGGGGCTGCGACCGGACCCAAGGGCAGCTTGTGCTGTGGGGGGGGACGAAGTCGGCAACGGCCTCCCGGGTGGGGCCGGGAGGCCGGGGCGGCGCGGGTGGTGCGGAGTGTCAGTGGTTCAGGCCGAGGTTGCCGAAGGCCGGGTTCAGCGCGCCGATGACGTTGACGCTGTTGCCCACGACGTTGACCGGCACGTGGACCGGGGCCTGGATGACGTTGCCCGAGACGACACCCGGCGAGCCCACGGCGGTGCCGTCGGCGTGCGCGCCCTCGGTGGCGGAGGCCATGCCCGCACCGGCGGCGATCAGCCCGCCGGCCACCATCGTCACGGCCGCTGCCTTCTTCAGGTTCTTCACTTCAAAGCCCTCCTTGCGATTGCCGCGGCAGTCGCCGCAGCACGCACTGGAGAACGGCGCGCCCCCACCGCGGGATACGCCATCCGGGGGACATTCCCACGACGGTATGAATCTCAGTCCGGAAGGGAACCTTCCGAGTTGCCGATCACCCGGACACACCGTGACGAACAGCCCACAGCGCGGCCTGCGTGCGGTCCGCCAGGTCGAGTTTCATCAGGATGTTCGAGACGTGGGTCTTCACCGTCTTCTCGGACAGGACCAGCGCGCGGGCGATCTCCCGGTTGGAGCGGCCGTCCGCGATCAGGCCCAGCACCTCGCGCTCCCGCTCGGTGAGCGCGTTCCCCCGGCCCTGACCGGAGTTCGCCTCCTCCTGGGAGAGCAGAGCGGTGGCGACCTCGGGCTGGAGCAGCACGTGCCCGGCGTGCACGGAGCGGATGGCGCCGGCCAGCGCGTCGGGGTCCACGTCCTTGTAGACGTATCCGGCGGCGCCGGCGCGCAGGGCCGGGACCACCGTGCGCTGCTCGGTGAAGCTGGTGACGATGAGCACGCGCGCGGGGTTGGCGAGTTCGCGGAGCCTGCGCAGGGCCTCCACGCCGTCCATGCCGGGCATCTTGACGTCCATGAGGACGACGTCCGGCTTCAACTCCTCGGCGCGGGCGACGCCTTCGGCGCCATCGGCGGCCTCGCCGACGACCTCGATGTCGTCCTGCACCTCCAGGAAGGTGCGCAGGCCCCGGCGGACGACCTGGTGGTCGTCGACGAGCAGCACCCTGATTGCCTCAGCCACCGGGGACCTCCATCTCGATCGTGGTGCCCTTGCCGGGCGCCGATTCCACGGTGAGCCTGCCGCCGGCCCCGTCCGCCCGGTCGCGCATGGAGACCAGGCCGAGGTGGCGTCCCGCGCGCCGTATCGCCTTCGGGTCGAAGCCGGTGCCGTCGTCGGTGACGCGCAGCACGGCACCGGGGCCGCGCCGGTCCAGGGTGACGTCGACATGCTCGGCCGAGGCGTGTCGCAGGGCGTTGTGCAGGGCCTCCTGGGCGACGCGCAGCAGGGCTTCCTCCTGGGCGGCGGGCAGGGCGCGGATGCCGCGGGCGGCGAACGTCACGCGCGCGGAGTGGGCGCGGTCGAGGACCTGGATCTGGGTGCGCAGGGTGGCGACCAGGCCGTCCTCGTCGAGCGCGGCGGGGCGCAGCTCGACGACGGCGGCGCGCAGTTCGTCGGCGGCCTCGGCGGCGAGGGCGGCCACCTGCTGCAGCTCGCCCTTGGCGCGGGCCGGGTCGCGGTCGACGAGGCGGGCGGCGGCCTGGGCGGTCAGACGCAGCGAGAACAGCTTCTGGCTGACCGCGTCGTGCAGTTCGTGGGCGAGGCGGGAGCGTTCCTCGGCGATGGTCAGCTCGCGGCTGCGCTCGTACAGGCGGGCGTTGGTCAGGGCGATCGCCGCGTGCTGCGCGAGGAGGGCCAGCAGTTCCTCGTCCTCCTCGGTGAAGCCGCAGCGGCCGTCCTGGCGCGGGCAGTTCTTGTTCGCGAGGAACAACGCGCCGATGACCTCGTCGCCGTCGCGGATGGGCAGGCCCAGGAAGTCGGCGAGTTCGGGGTGGGCGGAGGGCCAGCCCTCGAAACGGGGGTCCTTGCGCACGTCGGCGAGGCGCTCGGGCCTTGCCTCCTTCAGCATCGCCGCGAGGATGCCGTGCTGGCGCGGCAGCGGGCCGATGGCCTTCCACTGCTCCTCGCTGACGCCGTCGACGACGAACTGGGCGAACCCGCCGTGATCGTCGGGGACGCCGAGGGCGGCGTACTGGGCGTCGAGCAGTTCGCGGGCCGAGGCGACGATCGTCTTCAGGACGTCGCGCACCTCGAGATGCCTGCTCATGGCCAGCAGCGCGGCGCTCACCGCGGCGAGGCCGGACCGGGGACCGTGACTCATGACCTCACGGTACCGGCGGCCTCGGACATCACGGATCCGCCCCGTGACGGCCACCGCCCGGGTCCCGGGACCTAGGGCCGGGCCTAGGACGGGGCCTAGGACCGGGGTCGGTACGGGCGGACCCAGGGCGAGGGGGGCGGGCCTACGGCCGAGGGCGGTGGGGCGGGCCTAGGGCGAAGGGCCGGGCCGCTGTGCTGCCCGCGTCCGAGGCGGTGGCCGGGGCGGCGTTCCTACGGTGAGGTCACCGCCGGACGGAGGCGGCCGAGGGACGAGGAGACGGTTGTCATGCCGGTTGCGATCATCACGGGGGCCTCTAAGGGGCTGGGGCGGGCGCTGGCCGGGGCGCTGGCGGCGCGCGGCTGGGATCTGGCGCTGGACGCGCGCGGTGCCGGGGCGCTGAAGGAGACGGCGGCGGCGCTCGCGTCGTACGGCACGCGGGTGGAGGGGGTGGCCGGGGACGTGACGGACGCCCGCCACCGGTCGGAGCTGGTGGCGGCGGCCTGGAAGCTGGGCGGCGTCGATCTGCTGGTCAACAACGCCGGGGTGCTGGGCGTGGAGCCGCTGGTCCCGCTGGAGCGCCACCCGCTGGACGGGTTCCGGGCGGCGCTGGAGACGAACGTGATGGCTCCGCTGGCGCTGGTCCAGGAGGCGCTGCCGCTGCTGCGCCAGGCCGGGGCCGGGGCGGTACTGAACGTGACCTCGGACGCGGCCGTGGAGGCGTACCGCACGTGGGGCGGGTACGGCGCGACGAAGGCGGCCCTGGATCAGCTGTCGGCGGTGCTGGCCGTGGAGGAGCCGGGGCTGCGGGTGTGGTGGGCCGATCCGGGCGGCATGCGGACCGGGATGCTGGCCGCGGCGGAGCCGGACGAGGACCTCACGGGGACGCCGGCGCCGGAGGAGATCGCTCCGGTCTTGCTGCGGCTGCTGGACGAGCGCCGGCCGAGCGGGCGGTACACGGCGGCTGAGCTGCGGGAGCGGTCGTGACGCTCGCGCTGCGGGTCCCCGGGGAGCTGTCCGCGCGCGTGCCGGTGGAGCAGCGGGGGCCGGGTCTGGACCGGGACGCGGTGCGGCTGCTGGTGTCGCGCGGGTCACAGGTGTCGCATCACGCGTTCACGGAGTTGCCGCGGCTGCTGCGGGCCGGGGACCTGCTGGTGGTGAACACCTCGCCGACGCTGGCGGCAGCGGTCGACGGGCGGCTCGGGCACGCGCGCGTGGTGGTGCACTTCTCCACCCGCGGCGACGACGGCCGGTGGGCGGTGGAGCTGCGGGAGCCGGACGGCCGGGGCACCACGCGCGCGCGTGCGGGGGCGCCCGCGGGTGCGTCCATAGGTCTGCCCGGAGGCGTCCGGCTCGTTCTGGAGGAGCCGGTGAGCGAGCGCGGCGCACGGCTCAGGTGGGCGCGGGTGACCGCGGGGGACGTACTGCGGCTGATGCGGGAGCGTGGGCGGCCCATCCGGTACGCGTACACGGAGCGGGACCAGCCGCTGTCCGCCCACCAGACGGTGTTCGCGCTGCCGACGGCGGACGGCACGGGCAGTGCGGAGATGCCGAGCGCGGCGCGGCCCTTCACGGCACGGCTGGTGGCGGAGCTGGTGAGCCGGGGGGTGCAGTTCGCGCCGGTGACGCTGCACACGGGGGTGGCCTCGGCCGAGGCGCACGAGCCGCCGTATCCGGAGCGGTTCGCGGTGCCGCGGGCGTCGGCGCGGCTGATCGACGCGGCCCGTGCGGGAGGCGGGCGGGTGATCGCCGTGGGGACGACCGCGGTCCGGGCCGTGGAGTCGGCGGTGGGCGCCGACGGGGCCGTACGCGCGCGTGGGGGGTGGACGGACCTGGTGGTGACGCCCGCGCGCGGGGTGCGCGTCGTGGACGGGCTGCTGACCGGGCTGCACGAGCCGCAGGCCTCGCACCTTCTGATGCTCGAGGCCGTCGCGGGGAGGGCGGCGGTGGCCCGTGCGTATGAGGAGGCGCTGCGGGGTCTGTACCTCTGGCACGAGTTCGGCGACCTGCATCTCATCCTGCCGGAGGAGGGCCCTCACACAGCGCATTGCTGACGCAACTGCCGGTGAGAGCGGACCCCGGCCGGTGTGAGCCCGCGCATAGGGTCCAGGTCACGTACGAAGGGGATTAGGAGGACAAGCACCCCCACATGAACGGGGCAGACAGTCCAGTCTGTCCCGTTTTGCCATTACCTGATCCACTATCGGGCTTCGTACGTCACACCTTTGCCAGCGAATTTTGCGGCCGCTAAGAATTGCTTCGTCGCTCAGCGCCGCGGGCTCCAGGTCCGCGGCGTTCGTGCGGGAAGTGCCCGTAGTCCCCCGCCGGACGTGAGCGACCTCCGCGCTATTCGAAGAGGTCCGTTACGCATGCCCAAGAACTTTTCCTCCCGTCTCTATAGTCGCTCGCTGACCAAGCACCAGAAGCTCGCGGCCGCCGGTGTCGGCGTCCTCGGTGCCGCGGCGATCGCCATGTCCGCGGTGCCCAGCAGCGCCGAGGGCAAGACCACGGTCACCAGCGAGGCCGCCGTGGCGCCCGCGAAGGTCGCCTACAGCACCGAGCAGATCAAGGACGTCAAGGCGAGCATCACCGACCAGCTCGCCACGGCCGACCTCAAGGCGCAGCAGATCGCCGCGCAGAAGAAGGCCGAGGCCGCTCAGAAGGCCGCCGTCGCGAAGGCCGTCGCCGCGAAGAAGGCCGCCGCCGCCAAGGCCGCCGCCGCCAAGAAGGCCGAGGCCGTCCGCAAGGCCAAGGAGGCCGCGAGCCGCGCCGCCAAGCGCCCGGCCCTCAAGCCGCACGTGGTCAAGAGCTACCCGAACAACCTCGACGGCTGGATCCGTGAGTCGCTCGACATCCTGAAGAAGCACCACATCCCGGCCAGCTACTCCGGCATCCACCGCAACGTCATGCGGGAGTCCTCCGGCAACCCGATGGCGATCAACGACTGGGACATCAACGCCATCAACGGCATCCCGTCCAAGGGTCTGCTCCAGGTGATCCCGCCGACCTTCAAGGCGTACCACGTCCCCGGCACGTCCTGGAACATCTACGACCCGGTCGCCAACATCACCGCCGCCTGCAACTACGCGGCCGACCGCTACGGCTCGATGGACAACGTCAACAGCGCGTACTGAGGTCGGCGCGGACCTCTTCTCGCACCCGCGACGTATCCGCGAAGACCCGGTTCTCGACAACCGTTCTCGCGAGCACAGACGCCGAAGGGCGGCACCCAACTGACGGGGTGCCGCCCTTCGGGGTTGTCCGGGCGTCCTACTTGCGCATGACCTCGGGCTCGTGGCGGCGCAGGAAGCGCGCCACGAAGAAGCCGCAGACCACGCCGAGCGCGATCAGCGCGACCATGTCCAGGCCCCAGGCGCCGACCGTGTGGTCCCACAGCGGGTCGGTCTCGCCGGCCTTCTCCGGCGGGCTGATCTTGTTGAAGTCCAGCGTGGCACCGGCGGCGGCCACCGCCCAGCGCGACGGCATCAGGTACGAGAACTCGTTGACGCCGATCGAGCCGTGCAGGCTGAACAGGCAGCCGGTGAAGACCACCTGGATGATCGCGAACATCACCAGCAGCGGCATCGTCTTCTCGGCGGTCTTCACCAGCGAGGAGATGATCAGGCCGAACATCATCGAGGTGAAGCCCAGCGCCATGATCGGCAGGGACAGCTCGACCAGCGTGGCGCCGCCGAGGACCAGGCCCTGCGAGGGGATCTCCCGGCTGGCGAAGCCGATCACACCGACCAGCAGGCCCTGGCCCACGGTGATCAGGCCGAGCACGAAGACCTTCGACATCAGATACGCCGACCGGGACAGGCCGGTCGCGCGCTCCCGCTCGTAGATCACCCGTTCCTTGATCAGCTCACGGACGGAGTTGGCGGCGCCGGCGAAGCAGGCGCCGACCGCGAGGATCAGCAGGACCGTGGTCGCCGTGCCGTTCGGGATGATCCGGCCGGTCTGCGGGTTGACCGGGTTCGGCAGCAGGCCGCGGTCGTGGTCGATGAGCAGGCTCACCGCGCCGAGGACGGCCGGCAGGATCACCATCAGGGCGAGGAAGCCCTTGTCGGAGACGATCACCGAGACGTAGCGGCGCACCAGCGTGACCCACTGCGACAGCCAGCCCTGCGGCTTCGGCGGCTTCATCGCCTGCATCGGCGGGAGCTGTACGGCCTGCGGGGCGACGGCGTCGATGTCCGCGGCGTACATCTGGTAGTGCTGGGAGCCCTTCCAGCGGCCCGCCCAGTCGTAGTCGCGGTAGTTCTCGAAGGCGGAGAAGACGTCGGCCCAGGTGTCGTAGCCGAAGAAGTTCAGCGCCTCCTCCGGCGGGCCGAAGTAGGCGACCGAGCCGCCCGGCGCCATCACCAGGAGCTTGTCACACAGTGCCAGCTCGGCCACCGAGTGGGTGACCACGAGGACGGTGCGGCCGTCGTCGGCGAGACCGCGCAGCAGCTGCATCACATCGCGGTCCATGCCCGGGTCGAGACCCGAGGTCGGCTCGTCGAGGAAGATCAGCGACGGCTTGGTCAGCAGCTCCAGGGCGACCGAGACGCGCTTGCGCTGGCCACCGGAGAGGGACGTGACCTTCTTGTCCTTGTGGATGTCGAGCTTGAGCTCGCGCAGCACCTCGTCGATCCGGGCGTCACGCTCGGCGCCCGTGGTGTCCGCCGGGAAGCGCAGCTTCGCCGCGTACTTCAGCGCCTTCTTGACGGTCAGCTCCTTGTGCAGGATGTCGTCCTGCGGGACCAGACCGATGCGCTGGCGCAGCTCGGCGAACTGCTTGTAGAGGTTGCGGTTGTCGTACAGGACCTCGCCCTGGTCGGCGGGCCGGTAGCCGGTCAGCGCCTTCAGCAGCGTGGACTTGCCGGAACCGGACGGGCCGATGACCGCGATCAGCGACTTCTCGGGGACGCCGAAGGAGACGTCCTTGAGGATCTGCTTGCCGCCGTCGACCGTGACGGTCAGGTGGCGGGCGGAGAAGGACACCTCACCGGTGTCCACGAACTCCTCGAGCCGGTCGCCGACGATCCGGAACGTCGAGTGGCCGACACCGACGATGTCGGTCGGGCCGAGCAGCTGCGAGCCGCCCTTGGGGATCGGCTGGCCGTTGACGTACGTGCCGTTGTGCGAGCCGAGGTCGCGGATCTCCATGCGCCCGTCGGGCGTGGCGTGGAACTCCGCGTGGTGCCGGGAGACCTGCAGGTCGGACACGACCAGCTCGTTCTCCAGGGCACGGCCGATGCGCATCACGCGGCCGAGGGAGAACTGGTGGAAGGTGGTCGGGCTGCGGTCGCCGTAGACCGGCGGCGCCCCCGCGCCACCGCCGGGCGTGTGCTGCGCCGGGCCCTGCTGCTGCGGGATGCCCGGGGCGGACTGCTGCTGCCACTCGGCCTGCGGGGCCTGCGGCTGCGCGGTCTGCGGCTGGGGCGTCTGCTGCCAGTCGGCCTGCGGCGTCTGCGGCTGGCCCCAGGCCGGGTTGGCGGCCTGCGCGGCGTACGGCTGCTGGGGCTGGGCCACCGCGGCGCCCGCGCCGGAGAGCTTCAGCAGCGGGCCGTCGGTGGCGTTGCCCAGGTTCACCGCCGTGCCGGCGGCGAGTTCCAGATGGTGGATCCGCTGGCCCTGCACGAACGTGCCGTTGGTGCTGCCGTGGTCTTCGATCGCCCAACTGCGGCCGTTGAAACTGACCGTGGCGTGACGCCAGGAGACCCTGGCGTCGTCGAAGACGATGTCGCCCTGCGGATCGCGTCCGAGGGTGTATGACCTGGATGGATCGAGCGTCCAGGTACGTCCGTTTGATTCCAGTACGAGTTCCGGCACTCCATGCCCCACTGAGTTGTCCCCCGAGTTACCCCCGTCGCAGGGAGTCTAGGGATGTCGAACATCGGGGGGAACTATTTCAGTAGCGGCCCCCTGACCGAAAGTCGGGCCTTGTGAAGAGCGCTCACGAGCGTCTGCGCCGTTTCCGTTGACGGGGTGGAAACCGGGCCGGAGAGTGGTAATCCCCCGCGAGGGGGACAAGCACGGCGCAAGCCGCGGCGCGGATCGGGGGGTCTGCCATGGGCTCAGCTGCGAGGACCGGGGACGCGCGGTCCGGCGCCGAAGTGCCCTGGACCGACGTCCTGTTGTCCTCGATCGCCGCCGTGAGCTGGGCGCTCGCCGGTATGGCGGCCACCGCCGCGCTCGGTCTGCATCTCCTCGGGGCGGACACGGCGGGCTCGTTGGGGCCGATGACCGCGGCGATGGTGGCGCTCGGGGCGGGTGGGGCGGTCGACCCGTCCGGGAAGGTGTCCGCGTTCGGAGTCCAGGGCGCCGAAGCCCACACCGCCATCGAGATCACGCCACTGGGGGTGAGCCTGGTCGGCGCCCTGCTCCTGTCGTGGTTCTTCCTGCGGTCCCTGCGGACGGCCGGGGTTGTCGTCGCACCGGCCGAACTCCTCGCGCGGGTCGGCACGGTGCTCGTCCTGTTCACCGGCGTGATGGGCCTGCCGGCCTGGGCAGGGCACGACGTGGTGACGATCGACGGGGGCGCGCCGGGGCCGGCCCGGTTGCCGGGCGGTGCCGGTGGCGGCGGTGGGCTGGAGATCCCCGGGCTCGGTGACGTCGGGGACATCGGCGGGTCGCTGCCGGACCGGATCGGCGACCTGGCCGGCGCCAAGGCGACCGTGGGGTTCAGGGTCGACGCGGTGCCGACGCTGCTCGGCGCGCTGGGCTGGGCGGCCGGCGTGCTGCTCGTCGCGCTGCTGGCCTCACGGCGCACTCCCCTGCCGCGCGGCTGGGAAGCCGTCCACCGGGTGATACGGCCGGCTGCTTCCGCGCTGGTGACGGTGCTGCTCGTGGCGGTGGCCGCCGGGCTCGCGGCAGCGGCGTACGCGGCGATCGGCGACGCCCATCCCCGGCGGATCGCCGGCGCGGCGCTGCTCGGCGCGCCCAACGGGGTCTGGCTCGGCGTGCCCCTCGGCCTGTTCGTCCCGTGGGACGGCCGGGCGAGCGGAGTCCTGTCCCGGGTTCTGCCGGACCCCGTGGACGACCTCCTGGGCTCCGGCGCCGACCGGCCGCTGACGCTCACCCGGCTCGCCGAGCTGGACGGCCGGGTGTGGCTCCTGGCGCTGGGCGCGGCCCTGCTGATGCTGCTCGCGGGAGTGCTGACGGCGGTACGGCTGCCGGCGGGCGGCGCGGAGCTCCGGGCCACGGCTTGCGCCGGGCGGTGCGCGGCGGGGCTGGCCGCCGTGACCGCGCCGGCCCTGGTGCTGCTCGGGTGGCTGACGGGGCTGTCGGCCGACGCGTCGGTGTCCGTCCTCGGCTTCGACGCCTTCGGCGCCGCGCTCGAACTGCACGAGCGGTGGGGCCCGGCCTTGCTGCTGGGGGCTGTGTGGGGCGCGGGGGCGGGGGCTGCCGGGGGGTTGCTGGCGTACGCGGCGGGGAAGGCCGGGGCACGGGCTGTGACGTGGGAGTTCGCGGGGGCCGAGGGGGCCGACGGCGCTGATGACGGGGCGGTGAAGGCATGGGGGGCGCCCGGGGCCGGCCCGGAGTGGCCGGACGGGGCCCGCCGTGCCGACGGGGCTGACGGTGGCGACGGGATCGACGGGATCGACGGGGCCGGAGAGCCTGCCGTGGCCCCGGCGCCGTACAGGCCGGCCGAGCCGTCGGGGCCGTATGCCCCGAGGACCCCGTACCGGCCGCCGAACCCGGACACGAACCCCTATCTCCGGGTCTCGGAGCCCCGAACGGAACCGGAGGACGCACGGCCGGCCGCGGAGCCGGGGCGCGAGGGGCCGGAGCGTGGAGGGCCGGAAGGTCAAGGGCCGGAGCGCGGAGGGCCGGAAGGTCAAGGGCCGGAGCGCGGAGGGCCGGAAGGTCAAGGGCCGGAGCGCGGAGGGCCGGAGCGTGCCGGGCCGGGGGCGGACGTGTACGGCGCTCCGACTGTCGTCGGTCCGCTCGCGCCGCCTCGGAAGGGCCGGCGGTCGCCGTCCTGGCCCGACGAGGTGCCGCCTCCGCCACCGCCACCGCCCGCTCCCCCGCCGCGCGGGCCCAAGAGGCCGCGCTGAGCCGCGGGACCCGGCGGGTGCGGGACGGCGTGTCAGCGGGGGACGCGCCCGCGTACGCCTCCCCGCGCGCCCCCGCGCGCCGCCCCGGCGGGGGACCCCGCCGCACCGGGCCGGACTCCTCCCCGTCGACCCGGCGTCACCCGAGTGTCGTCGAGTGTTCCGTGTCCGCCAGGCGGACCTCGAGGGCGCAGGGCACTCGGTGCCGGATACGGTGGGAACACCATGAGCGCTTCGCAGACCTCGACCCCCGGGACTCCCGAGACCACCGAGTACTCGGACGTCCCCACCCTCCTCGTCAAGATCTTCGGCAAGGACCGGCCGGGCATCACGGCGGGACTCTTCGACACCCTCGCCGCCTACTCCGTCGACGTGGTCGACATCGAGCAGGTCGTCACCCGTGGCCGGATCGTGCTGTGCGCGCTCGTGACCCAGCCCCCGCAGGGCCTGGAGGGTGACCTGCGGGCGACCGTGCACAGCTGGGCCGAGTCGATGAAGATGCAGGCCGAGATCATCTCCGGCCACGGCGACAACCGTCCGCGCGGGCTCGGCCGCTCCCTGGTCACCGTGCTGGGCCACCCGCTCACCGCCGAGGCCACCGCCGCCATCGCCGCGAAGATCACCAAGGCCGGCGGCAACATCGACCGTATCTTCCGCCTGGCCAAGTACCCCGTCACCGCGGTCGAGTTCGCCGTGTCCGGCGTGGCGACCGAGCCGCTGCGGACCGCCCTGGTGACGGACGCGGCGGCACTGGGTGTCGATGTCGCGGTCGTCGCGGCCGGTCTGCACCGCAGGGCGCAGCGGCTCGTGGTGATGGACGTGGACTCCACGCTGATCCAGGACGAGGTCATCGAGCTCTTCGCCGCGCACGCCGGCTGCGAGGACAAGGTCGCCGAGGTGACCGCGGCCGCGATGCGCGGGGAACTGGACTTCGAACAGTCGCTGCACGCGCGCGTGGCCCTGCTGGAGGGCCTGGACGCGTCCGTGGTGGACAAGGTGCGCAGCGAGGTGCGGCTGACGCCGGGCGCGCGCACGCTGATCAGGACGCTGAAACGACTCGGCTACCAGGTCGGCGTGGTCTCCGGTGGCTTCACCCAGGTGACCGACGACCTGAAGGAACGCCTCGGCCTCGACTTCGCCCAGGCCAACACGCTGGAGATCGTCGACGGCAAGCTGACCGGCCGGGTCACCGGCGAGATCGTCGACCGGGCAGGCAAGGCGCGGCTGCTGCGCCGGTTCGCCGCGGAGGCGGGCGTACCGCTGTCGCAGACGGTGGCGATCGGTGATGGCGCCAACGACCTGGACATGCTGAACGCGGCCGGGCTCGGCGTGGCCTTCAACGCCAAGCCGGTGGTACGGGAGGCCGCGCACACCGCGGTGAACGTGCCGTTCCTGGACACGGTGCTGTATCTGCTGGGGATCACCCGTGAAGAGGTCGAGGCGGCGGACACGGTCGCCGGGGAGTAGAGCGACGGACATGCCAGGGGCCCGGCACCGCGAGGGTGCCGGGCCCCTGTGCGTCGGGCCGCGGGGGTGGGGTCGTCAGTCGGAGGGCGCCCAGTAGTCGGCCAGCGTGGCCACGCCCGGCTCCAGGGACTTCCAGGGGGCGTCGAAGGTGAGCGCGGCGAAGGCCGCGGCCGGGAAACCGCGTCGGTTCATGCTCGCGCGTGCTTCCTCCTCGGCCGCGCCGGCCAGGACCTCGGCGAGGCCCTGGACGCCCGGGTTGTGGCCGATGAGCAGCAGACTGCGCACGTCGTCCGGGGTCTCGTTGAGCAGGGCGATCAGTTCACCCGGGGAGGCCTCGTAGATCCGCTCCTCGTAGACCGTTTTCGGCCGGTGCGGGAACTCGTGGGCGGCGAGCTTCCAGGTCTCGCGGGTGCGGGTCGAGGTGGAGCACAGGGTCAGGTCGAAGGGGATGCCGGTGTCGGCCAGCCTGCGTCCGGCTTCGACGGCGTCCTTGCGGCCCCGTTCGGCGAGCGGCCGCTCATGGTCGGGCACGGGGGGCCAGTCGGCTTTCGCATGCCGGAAGAGGACGATCCTGCGGGGTTCTGCGACGCTCATGCGTCCCAGCTTCGCATGAAACAGGCCATGGGGCGCAGGGAGTTGACCGGCCTTCCCTCCATGGGAGTCCTGGGCACCCCTCAGCGCCCGACGAGCGCCTGAAGGTGCTGGAACAGCTGGGTGATCGCCGGCTCGCCGGTGCCCGCCTGCGCGTCCGTCGGGTTCAGTATCAGCACGAACAGGGTGACGAAGGCGAGGGCGGGCAGAGCGAGGGCCCACCAGGGCAGCCGGGTCTGGACGCCGCCCGTGGTCGCCGGGTGGGGCGGGGTGTGCGAACGGGCCGACATGGGTGCCTCCGCGGTCGTCGAGCGTGCCGTGAACGGTCGTGATCCGCCGTTCGGCGGCCACGTCTCGACGCTACGGAAGCCGCGGGCCGCGGCCCATCCGGTGATCCACCCACTTGACCCTGACCCTGGCCCCCTAGGGGACGGTGGGGGTAGCCCCACCGTCGGCCGGGGCGGAGATCAGTGAGGGTTCACGGGGAGGCGATCGTCGCGATGACGGCGATGATCACGAAGATGGCGAGGAACGAGCCGAAGACGATGAGCATCTTCTTCTGGCCGTTCTGGGGGTTCGGCTCGAGCACGGGCATGGCGCCAGTCTCGCACCCCGGCCCGGAACGCCCGGCTCCGGGGTCCACCGAAGCCCCCCGTCACCCACCGGACGCTGTCACCCGGCGGGCACCTTCACCCACCGGACGCTGTCCCCCGCGGACACCTTCACCCGCCGGACGCAGTCACCTCGCGGACACCTTCACCCACCGGACGCAGTCACCTCGCGGACACCTTCACCCACCGGACGCAGTCACCTCGCGGACACCTTCACCCACCGGACGCAGTCACCTCGCGGACACCTTCACCCGCCGGACGCAGTCACCTCGCGGAAGCAGCCGCCTCGTCCTCCACCGTGCGGTCGCGTCCGGCGAGGAAGCCCACGGCCATCTGCGGCACCATCAGCGCGGCCATCAGGGCGATCGGCAGGCCCCAGCCGCCGCTGCTCTGGTACAGCACGCCGACCAGCAGCGGTCCGGGGATCGAGATCAGGTAACCGGTGCTCTGGGCGAACGCCGACAGCTGGGCCACGCCCGCGCCCGTCTTCGCGCGCATGCCGACCATGGTCAGCGCGAGCGGGAAGGAGCAGTTGGAGATGCCGAGCAGCAGCGCCCAGGCCCAGGCGCCGGCGGCCGGCGCGAAGTACAGGCCGGCGTATCCGGCGAGGCCGCAGGCGCCGAGGGCGAGCACGATGGGGCCCTGCTGGGGCAGGCGGGTGGCCAGTCGCGGGATGACGAAGGCGAGGGGCACGCCCATCGCCATCGTGACGGCGAGGAGCACGCCGGCGGTGCCCGCGGAGACCCCCGAGTCACGGAAGATCTGCGCCATCCAGCCCATCGTGATGTAGGCGGCGGTGGCCTGGAGGCCGAAGAAGGCGGCGAGCGCCCAGGCGGTGCGGCTGCGCGTGATGCGCAGCGCGGGCGCCGCCTCCTCGGCCGGGCCGCCGTGCCGTGAGGCGGCGGTGGCACTCCGCCGCGACGGGGCGGGATCGGCGGTGCCGCGTTCCCGCAGGACCGGCAGCCAGGGCACCACGGCCGCGGCGGCCAGGACGGCCCACACCACGAGGCCGGACTGCCAGTCGCCGCCCAGGGCGCGGGTCACCGGCACGGTGGTGGCGGCGGCGATCGAGGTGCCGCACGCGAGGAACATCGAGTACAGGCCGGTCATGGAACCCACCCGGTCGGGGAACCAGTGCTTGACGATGACCGGCATGAGCACGTTGCTGACGGCGATGCCCATCAGGGCGAGGGCGCTGGCCGCGAGGAAGCCGCCCGTGCTCCCGGCGTACGGCCGTACGGCCAGGCCGACGGCTATGGCGGCCATGCCCGCGCACACGACGGCGGCGGGGCCGAAGCGGCGGGCGAGCCGGGGGGCCGTCACCCCGAACACGGCGAAGCACAGCGACGGCACGGAGGTGAGCAGGCCGGCCACGCTGCCGCTCATCCCGAGCCCGTCGCGCACCTCCTCCAGGAGGGCGCCGAGGCTGGTGATGGCGGGGCGGAGGTTGAGCGCGGACAGCATGATGCCGATCACGACCAGGCGCGTCGCCCACGTGCGCGGGGCGGCACCGCCGGTCTTCCTGCTCGCCTCGGGCTGGGTCGGGGTCGTCATCGTCCGGGTTTCCTCACTAGCCATGCCACCCATCATAGAATCATGGGATGATTGGTTGTCCATTCCCGGGCGGCCGGCCCCGGCCGCGCGCGTGCGAAGGTGTCCCATGCCCCTGAGCCATCCCCGACGTTCGGTGCTGTCCGAGCAGGTCATCGCCGAGCTGCGCAACCAGATCACCTCCGGCGAGTGGCCGGTCGGTTCCCGCATCCCGACCGAACCCGAGCTGGTCGAGCAGCTCGGTGTGGCCCGCAACACCGTCCGCGAGGCCGTGCGCGCCCTCGCGCACAACGGCCTGCTGGACATCCGCCAGGGCTCCGGCACCTATGTGGTCGCGACCAGTGAGCTGGCCGGTGTGATGCACCGCCGGTTCGCCGACGCGGACCCCCAGCACGTCGCCGAGCTGCGCTCCACGCTGGAGTCGAGCGCGGCCCGGCTCGCCGCGCACCGGCGCACGGAGAAGGACCTCAAGCAGCTGGACGCGCTGCTGCTGCGGCGCGAGGAGGCGTGGGAGTCGGGGGACGCGGAGGCGTTCGTGACGGCGGACGCCACCTTCCACCTCGCGGTGGTCTCGGCGTCCCACAACGACGTGCTGAAGGCGCTCTACGCCGACCTGGGCGAGGTGCTGCGGGACTGGCTGCGCGAGGACGTCGGCGGTCAGCTGACCCCGGAGACGCACATGGACCACCGGCGGCTGCTCGACGCGCTGCGCGACGGCGACGCCGAGACGGCCGCCGTGGAGGCCGCGAGCTACCCGTTCCTGTGCCGCCCGGGCCGGTTCACGCCGCCTGGCGCCTGACCCGCGCCGCCGGAAGGCGGCCGCCCCCGTCGTCCGCCCCGCTCACCCCTTGTCGTGGCTGATCCACACCGCCTCGACCTCCTTCCAGCAGCGCCCGGTCAGCCGTACCGTCGTCGCCGGTCCGGCGGCCACCGGGGCGGAGTCGGTGTCGAGGTCCCACCATCGGGCGCACTCGATGTGCAGAGCGACACGATCGGTGTCCACATAGGGGTTGTGGCACCAGGCGACGACCTCGGAGCCATGGACGGTCGTGCGGCACTCGGCGCCGAAGGGCTGCTCGGCGGCCGGGCGCGCCGCACGCCCGTAGGGCAGCGCGTCGTACGGAAGGCAGAGGACGACGACGGCGGCGACGGTCACTGGGGCGAGGCTGCGGAACAGGCGCACAAGCAGACCTCCTCGGCCGTACGGCTGCGGGGCGGTGCCCTTCCAGCGTGCGTGGTGAGCGGCGCCGTCCGCCCGGCCGGTGAGCCGAACGGGTGACGCGGAAAAGGCCCGCACCCAGGGGGTGCGGGCCCTTCACGGCCGGTCGTGACCGGGGTCGGCGGTGATCAGGCGCCGATGGCGTGCAGACCGCCGTCCACGTGGATGATCTCGCCGGTGGTCTTCGGGAACCAGTCGCTCAGCAGCGCGACGATGCCGCGGCCGGCCGGCTCCGGGTCCTTCAGGTCCCACTCCAGCGGGGAGCGGGTGTCCCACACGGCGGCCAGGTCGCCGAAGCCCGGGATGGACTTGGCGGCCATCGAGCCGAGCGGGCCCGCGGAGATGAGGTTGCAGCGGATGTTCTGCTTGCCCAGGTCGCGCGCGATGTAACGGCTGGTGGCCTCCAGGGCGGCCTTGGCCGGGCCCATCCAGTCGTACTGCGGCCAGGCGAACTGCGCGTCGAAGGTGAGACCGACGACCGAGCCGCCGTTCTGCATCAGCGGCAGGCAGGCCATGGTCAGCGACTTCAGGGAGTACGCCGAGACGTGCATCGCGGTGGCGACGGACTCGAACGGCGTGTTCAGGAAGTTGCCGCCGAGCGCGTCCTGCGGCGCGAAGCCGATGGAGTGCACGACGCCGTCGAGGCCGCCCAGCTCCTCGCCGACGACGTCGGCGAGGCGACCGAGGTGCTCGTCGTTGGTGACGTCGAGCTCGATGACCTTGGTGGGCTTGGGGAGCTTCTTGGCGATGCGCTCGGTCAGCGTGGGCCGCGGGAACGCGGTCAGGATGATCTCGGCGCCCTGCTCCTGAGCCAGCTTCGCGGCGTGGAAGGCGATGGAGGACTCCATCAGCACACCGCTGATCAGGACGCGCTTGCCCTCGAGGATTCCGCTCATGGTGATCAGTGACCCATTCCCAGTCCGCCGTCAACGGGAATGACGGCTCCAGTGATGTACGAGGCGTCGTCCGAGGCGAGGAACCGCACCGTCGCGGCGATCTCGTCCGGCTGCGCGTAACGGCCGAGCGGCACCTGCGCCACGATGTTCTTGCGCTGCTCGTCGGTGAGCGTCTTGGTCATGTCGGTGTCGACGAAACCGGGCGCGACGACGTTGAAGGTGATGTTGCGCGAACCCAGCTCACGGGCGAGGGAGCGCGCGAAGCCGACCAGGGCGGCCTTGGAGGCGGCGTAGTTGGCCTGCCCCGCCGAGCCGAGCAGCCCGACGACCGAGGAGATCAGGACGACCCGGCCCTTCTTGGCGCGCAGCATGCCGCGGTTGGCGCGCTTGACGACCCGGAAGGTGCCGGTGAGGTTGGTGTCGATGACCGAGGTGAAGTCCTCCTCGGACATGCGCATCAGGAGCTGGTCCTTGGTGACGCCGGCGTTGGCGATGAGCACCTCGACCGGACCGTGCTCGGCCTCGATCTCCTTGTAGGCCTGCTCCACCTGCTCGGGGTCGGTGATGTCGCACTTGACGGCGAGGAAGCCGGCCGGCGGCTCCCCCGAGCGGTACGTGATGGCGACCTTGTCGCCGGCGTCGGCGAACGCGCGGGCGATGGCGAGGCCGATGCCCCGGTTGCCTCCGGTGACGAGAACCGAGCGGCTCAACGGATCACCCTTTCGATTACGGTCGGACACACCCGCCCGGACAGCTGGATGACAGGCGGCTTCCCGGAAAACCTATCGGTCCGCCCGGGCGCGCGGACATTCGGGCACCGACAGCGGCATACGGAACTGACTGTGGGGTCCCTACAGAAAGCGACGCACGTCAGCCGCAAACCTGTGGTCCGCGGCCGGGCGGGCGCGACATGATCGGGCAAGCACAGGTCACGACGACAGGTCACGACGACAGGAGAGACCTCGGTGCCTCATACGATCGACGAAGCCTTCACGGCACTCCCCCTGCGCGCCCTCGCCGACGCCGCGCTCGCACGCGCGCGTGCGCTCGGGGCCGAGCACGCCGACTTCCGGCTGGAGCGGGTGCGCAGCGCGTCCTGGCGCCTGCGCGACGCCAGGCCGGCCGGATCGTCCGACACCACCGACCTCGGGTACGCGGTGCGGGTCGTGCACGGCGGAACGTGGGGGTTCGCCTCGGGCGTGGACCTGACGATGGACGCCGCCGCCAGGGTCGCCTCCCAGGCGGTGGCCATGGCCAAACTGTCCGCGCAGGTCATCAGGGCCGCGGGGTCGGACGAGCGGGTGGAGCTGGCCGGTGAGCCCGTGCACGCCGACAGGACGTGGATCTCGGCCTATGAGATCGATCCGTTCTCGGTGCCGGACGAGGAGAAGGCCGGGCTGCTGACCGAGTGGAGCCGGCGGCTGCTGGACGCGGACGGGGTGGACCACGTCGACGCCTCGCTGCTCACGGTCCACGAGAACAAGTTCTACGCCGACACCGCGGGCACCGTGACCACCCAGCAGCGGGTGCGGCTGCATCCGGTGCTCACCGCGGTCTCGGTGGACGACTCCAGCGGCGAGTTCGAGTCGATGCGCACCCTCGCGCCGCCCGCGGGGCGCGGCTGGGAGTATCTGACCGGCACCGGCTGGGACTGGGACACGGAGCTCGCCGAGATCCCGGAGCTGCTCGCGGAGAAGATGCGCGCGCCGAGCGTCGAGCCGGGGCTGTACGACCTGGTCGTCGACCCGTCGAACCTGTGGCTGACCATCCACGAGTCCATCGGGCACGCCACGGAGCTGGACCGCGCGCTCGGCTACGAGGCCGCCTACGCCGGCACCTCCTTCGCCACCTTCGACCAGCTCGGCAAGCTCAGGTACGGCTCGGAACTGATGAACGTCACCGGCGACCGCACCGCCGAGCACGGGCTCGCCACGATCGGCTACGACGACGAGGGCGTCGCGGCGCAGTCCTGGGACCTGGTGAAGGACGGGACACTGGTGGGCTACCAGCTGGACCGGCGGATCGCGAAGCTCACCGGGTTCGAGCGGTCCAACGGGTGCGCCTACGCCGACTCCCCCGCGCATGTGCCGGTGCAGCGCATGGCCAACGTGTCGCTCCAGCCGGACCCGGCGGGGATGTCCACGGAGGGTCTCATCGGGTCGGTGGACCGCGGGATCTACGTCGTCGGGGACCGGTCGTGGTCGATCGACATGCAGCGCTACAACTTCCAGTTCACCGGTCAGCGGTTCTTCAGGATCGAGAACGGGCGGATCACCGGGCAGCTGCGGGACGTGGCGTACCAGGCCACGACCACGGACTTCTGGGGCTCCATGGCGGCCGTCGGCGGCCCGCAGACGTATGTCCTCGGCGGTGCGTTCAACTGCGGCAAGGCCCAGCCGGGGCAGGTCGCGGCGGTCTCCCACGGCTGCCCTTCCGCCCTGTTCAAGGGCGTCAACATTCTGAACACCACGCAGGAGGCAGGTCGATGAGCGCCGCGACGAACAAGCCGCACGAGATCGTCGAGCGGGCCCTTCAGCTGTCCCGGGCCGACGGCTGCGTGGTCATCGCCGACGAGCGGTCCACCGCGAACCTGCGCTGGGCCGGGAACGCGCTCACCACCAACGGCGTCACCCGCGGGCGCACCCTCACCGTGATCGCGACCGTCGACGGCAAGGAGGGCACGGCGTCCGGCGTGGTCTCCCGGTCCGCGGTGACCGCAGACGAGCTGGAGCCGCTGGTGCGGGCCGCCGAGGCCGCCGCGCGCGGCGCGGGCCCGGCCGAGGACGCGCAGCCGCTGGTGACCGGGGTGCCGCAATCCGCCGACTTCGCCGAGCCGCCCGCCGAGACCTCCTCGGCCGTCTTCGGGGACTTCGCCCCGGCACTGGGCGAGGCGTTCGCACGCGCGCGTGCGGGCGGGCGGGAACTCTACGGCTTCGCCAACCACGAGCTGGTCTCGACGTACCTGGGCACCTCGACGGGGCTGCGGCTGCGGCACGACCAGCCGACCGGCACGCTGGAGCTGAACGCCAAGTCGCCCGACCGCACCCGCTCCGCGTGGGCGGGCCGCGCCACGCGGGACTTCAAGGACGTCGACCCGGCGGCGCTGGACGCCGAGCTGGCCGTGCGCCTGGGCTGGGCGGAGCGGCGTGTGGAGCTGCCCGCCGGGCGGTACGAGACGCTGCTGCCGCCGACCGCCGTGGCGGACCTGCTGATCTACCAGCTGTGGTCGGCGTCGGCACGGGACGCGGCCGAGGGCCGGACGGTGTTCTCCAGGCCGGGCGGCGGCACGCGCGTGGGCGAGCGGCTCACCGACCTGCCGCTGACCCTGCGCAGCGACCCGCACGCGCCCGGCCTTGAGTCGGCGCCGTTCGTGATCGCGCACTCCTCGGGCGGGGACCAGTCGGTGTTCGACAACGGTCTGCCGGTGGCGGACACCGAGTGGATCAGCCGGGGTGAGCTGAGGCATCTGGCCACCAGCCGGTACAGCGCGGGCCTGACCGGTCTGCCGGTCGCGCCGGGCGCGGACAACCTGATCCTGGACGGCGGTGCGGACCGCTCCCTCGAGGAGATGGTCGCGGGTACGGAGCGCGGGCTGCTGCTGACCTGCCTGTGGTACATCCGCGAGGTCGACCCGGCGACGCTGCTGCTGACCGGTCTGACCCGGGACGGCGTCTACCTGGTGGAGAACGGCGAGGTGACGGGCGAGGTGAACAACTTCCGGTTCAACGAGTCGCCGGTGGGCCTGCTCGGGCGGGCCACCGAGGCGGGGCGTACGGAAAAGACGCTGCCGCGGGAGTGGAGCGACTGGTTCACTAGGGCTGCGATGCCTGCCCTGCGGGTGCCGGACTTCAACATGAGCTCGGTCAGCCAGGGCGTCTGAGGTGTCGGTGGCCCCCCATAGACTGGGGGGACCCCGTCCTTCGGGGGATCCTGATCCTTCGTTTTTCCTTCGTTCGAGGAGACATACCACCGTGACGGACATCGTCGACGAGCTGAAGTGGCGTGGGCTGTTCGCCCTGTCCACCGACGAGGACGCATTGCGCAAGGCTCTCGCGGACGGTCCCGTCACGTTCTATTGCGGCTTCGACCCGACCGCGCCGTCACTGCACGTGGGGCACCTGGTGCAGGTGCTCACCGTGCGCCGGCTCCAGCAGGCCGGCCACCGGCCGCTGGCGCTGGTCGGCGGCGCGACGGGCCTGATCGGTGACCCGCGGCCGACCGCCGAGCGCACGCTGAACGACCCGGAGACGGTCGCCGGCTGGGTGGACAAGCTGCGCCGCCAGATCGAGCCGTTCCTGTCCTTCGAGGGCGAGAACGCCGCGGTCATGGTGAACAACCTCGACTGGACCGCGGGCCTGTCCGCGATCGAGTTCCTGCGGGACATCGGCAAGCACTTCCGCGTCAACAAGATGCTGACCAAGGATTCCGTGGCCCGTCGCCTGGAGTCCGACCAGGGCATCAGCTACACCGAGTTCAGCTACCAGATCCTGCAGGGCATGGACTTCCTGCAGCTCTACCGACGCTACGGCTGCACGCTCCAGCAGGGCGGCAGCGACCAGTGGGGCAACCTCACGGCCGGCCTGGACCTGATCCACCGGCTGGAGCCCGACGCCACGGCGCACGCGCTGGCGACGCCGCTGATGACCAAGGCGGACGGCACCAAGTTCGGCAAGACCGAGGGCGGCGCAGTCTGGCTCGACCCGGAGATGACGACGCCGTACGCGTTCTACCAGTTCTGGCTGAACGTGGACGACCGGGACATCTCGCGGTACCTGCGCATCCTGTCCTTCAAGTCCCGCGAGGAGCTCGAGGAGCTGGAGAAGCAGACCGAGGAGCGTCCGCAGGCCCGTGCGGCGCAGCGGGCGCTGGCCGAGGAGCTGACGACGCTGGTGCACGGCGCCGACCAGACGGCCGCCGTGATCGCCGCGTCCAAGGCGCTGTTCGGCCACGGCGAGCTCGCCGACCTCGACGAGCGCACGCTGGCCGCGGCACTGTCCGAGGTGCCGCATGTGCGGGTCGCCGAGCCGGCCTCGGTGGTCGACCTGTTCGCCGAGGTCGGCCTCGTGCCCAGCAAGTCGGCCGGCCGGCGCACGGTCAAGGAGGGCGGCGCCTACGTGAACAACGTGAAGGTCACCGCCGAGGACGCGGTCCCCGCCACGGAGGACCTGCTGCACGGGCGCTGGCTGGTACTGCGGCGCGGCAAGAAGAACCTGGCCGCCGTCGAGGTCACCGGAGCGTGAGCGCGGTGCCGGGCCCCGCATCCTTCGAGGGGTGCGGGGCCGGGCCCGTTCAGGCCCGCTGACGCTGCCTGCGGTTCCCCCACATGGCCATGTACGCCATGTCGCCGACGGCCACGATGATGATCGCGGCGACCAGCTGGAACAGGTGCCGCATCCAGTCGATGCCCGAGGTGGCCTCGACGCCCGCGGCGCGGGCCACGGCGTTGCCGACGATGGCGCCGAGCATGCCGAAGATGGTCGTCAGCCACAGGGGGCTGTGCTGCTTGCCCGGGATGATCGCCTTTGCGATCAGCCCCAGCACGAATCCGACGATGATCGCCCACAACCAGCCCATGGCTGCCTCCTCGTCCCGCTCGACATGAGCATTACGACGAGTCTCGGGCCGTACGCCGTACGGCGCATGCCGGGTACCGCCGTACGCGCTACGGCGCAGGTCGCGCGCCCCCCTCAGGGCGGGGACCCGGTCTCGTGGGCGGCGTGGGGGCGGCGTACCGTGGACGTGTCCGGGATGTCCGGGGGAGTCCGAGCGGGCGGGTGGTGGAATTCGATGCGGAAGCTGCAGCACGACAGCGGCAACACCCAGGTGTTCCGGATCACGGGGGCGCGCACGGGTCTGCAGGAGGACGTGCGCGGTCGGCAGCGCCGGTACGTCATCTCGATGACGATCCGCACCCTGTCGGTGATCCTCGCGGTCTCCCTGTGGAACGTGGAGCGTTATGTCGCGATCGCGGCGCTGGTCCTGGGCGCGGTGCTGCCCTACATCGCGGTGGTGGTCGCCAACGCGGGGCGGGAGAACGCGCCGGGGCTGCCCTCGACGTTCCTGACGACGCCGGTGAGGACGATGATCGCGCCCCCGCGGGACGACGAGCGGTCCGGCGAGGGCTTCGCGGAACCGGGAGCGGAACGGGCCGAGCGGGCCGTCAAGGAGCCGCCCGAGCCGCAGGTGTGAGTGCGGTGCGCGCCGGTTGTGCGCGGCCTGTGCGCGAACCTCAAGAAAAGCTCAGATCAATCCTGTTGTTCCGCTGCCCTGCGGCCAGTGGGTCGTGACATACTGCGTACGCGCTCCGCATCCCCCGTCGGAGCGACGGACCGACGCCGGGCAGCTCCCCCCGTGGCTGCTCGGCGTCGCCTTTTGTGCGCCTGTTCCTGTGAGACGAAGCTGTGAGTGACGAGACCCCGATCTGTTCCGCCAAGGGCTGCCGCGCCGACGCCGTGTGGGTGCTGGCGTGGAACAACCCGAAGATCCACACGCCGGAGCGGCGCAAGACGTGGCTGGCGTGCGAGGAGCACCGGGAGCATCTCTCCCAGTTCCTCGGGGTGCGGGGTTTCCTCAAGGACGTCGTGAGGTTCGAGGAGTGGCAGGCGCCCGAGGGCGCCTGAGCCCCGTGGTGTGCCGCGCCGGGGGCTAGCCCCCGATCGCCGACATCGGGCGGTCCGGCTGGATGAAGCTCGGGTCGTCCAGGCCCGCTCCGGCCTTCTTGCCCCACATCGCCAGGCGCCAGACGCGGGCGATCTCCTCGTCGGGGGCGCCCGAGCGCAGGGCGGCGCGCAGGTCCGTCTCCTCCGTGGCGAACAGGCAGGTGCGGACCTGGCCGTCGGCCGTGAGGCGGGTGCGGTCGCAGGCGGCGCAGAAGGGGCGCGTGACGGAGGCGATGACGCCCACCACGTGCGGGCCGCCGTCGACGACCCAGCGCTCGGCCGGGGCCGATCCGCGCTTCTCCTGGCCCTCGGCACTCAGCTCGAAGCGGGTGCGCAGCGAGGTCAGGATGTCCCCCGCGGTGATCATGCCGTCGCGCTTCCAGCCGTGCTGGGCGTCGAGCGGCATCTGCTCGATGAACCGCAGCTCGTAGTCGTGCTCGATGGCCCAGGCGAGCAGGTCGGGGGCCTCGTCGCCGTTCAGGCCGGGCATCAGCACGGTGTTGACCTTGACGGGGGTCAGTCCGGCCTCGCGGGCGGCGTCGAGGCCTTCCAGGACGTCCTTGTGCCGGTCGCGGCGGGTGAGGGTCTTGAAGACGTCCGGGCGCAGGGTGTCCAGGGAGACGTTGACCCGGTCGAGGCCGGCCGCCTTCAGGGCGGCGGCGGTGCGCTTGAGGCCGATGCCGTTGGTGGTCAGGGACATCTGCGGGCGCGGGGAGAGGGCGGCGACACGCTCGACGATGCCGACCAGGCCGGGGCGCAGCAGCGGCTCGCCGCCGGTGAAGCGGACCTCGGTGATGCCGAGGGAGGTGACGGCGATGTCGATCAGCCGGACGATCTCGTCGTCGGTGAGCAGGTCCGGCTTGGCCAGCCACTGCAGGCCCTCCTCGGGCATGCAGTAGGTGCACCGCAGGTTGCAGCGGTCGGTCAGCGAGACCCTCAGGTCGGTGGCCACCCGGCCGTAGGTGTCGATGAGCACGTGGGCCCCCTCCCTCGTCACGGAGCAGTCGTACCGGTCACGGGTATCCAGCTCACCAGTTCGTCACCTGTGAGCCTACGTGACACCACTGACAGCGACACCAGCCCGATCCCACGAGGTAAGACGCGGCCGTGTCGTAGGTACCTACCAGGTGCCTGCGGCACGGCCGCTCGGAGGATGTGCCAGGGGCCGCTCAGTGGGCTCCGGTGCCGGTCAGCGAGCGCACCTCCAGTTCGGCGTACTTGCCGGTGTCCGGAGTCTCCTTCGACAGCAGGGTGCCGAGGACGCCCAGCAGGAAGCCCACCGGGATGGAGATCAGGCCGGGGTTCTCCAGCGGGAACCAGTGGAAGTCGACGTCCGGGAACATCGACGACGGCTTGCCGGAGACGACCGGGGAGAACAGCACGAGGCCGACCGCGGTGACCAGGCCGCCGTAGATGGACCACAGGGCGCCGGCGGTGGTGAACCGCTTCCAGAACAGGCTGTAGAGGATGGTCGGCAGGTTGGCAGAGGCGGCGACCGCGAAGGCGAGGGCGACGAGACCGGCGACGTTGAGGTCGCGGGCCAGGGCGCCGAGGACGATGGAGACCGCTCCGATGCCGACGGTGGCCCAGCGGGCGGCGCCCAGTTCCTGCTTCTCGGTCGCCCGGCCCTTCTTGATGACGTTGGCGTAGATGTCGTGCGCGAAGGACGACGAGGACGCCAGGGTCAGGCCGGCGACGACGGCGAGGATGGTGGCGAAGGCGACCGCCGAGATGGAGGCCAGCAGGATGGCGCCCCAGCTGGAGTCGGTGCCGCCGAGGTGCAGGGCGAGCAGCGGGGCGGCGGTGTTGCCGGCCTTGTTGGAGGCGATGATCTCGTCCGGCTTGATGAGCGCGGCGGCGCCGAAGCCGAGGGCGAGGGTCATCAGGTAGAAGGCGCCGATCAGGCCGATGGCCCAGATGACGGACTTGCGGGCGGCCTTGGCCGTCGGGACGGTGTAGAAGCGGATCAGGATGTGCGGCAGGCCGGCGGTGCCGAGCACCAGGGCGATGCCGAGGGAGAGGAAGTCCAGCTTGGTGGTGCCGGTGGCGCCGTACTTCAGGCCGGGCTCCAGGAAGGCGGCGCCCTTGCCGCTGTTGTCGGCGGCGGAGCCGAGCAGGTCGGAGACGTTGAAGTGGAACTTCAGCAGCACCAGGAAGGTCAGCAGCAGGGCGCCCGCGATGAGCAGGACCGCCTTGACCATCTGGACCCAGGTGGTGCCCTTCATCCCGCCGATGGTGACGTAGACGATCATCAGGACGCCGACCAGGGCGACGATGCCGATCTTGCCGCCGTCGCTGGTGATGCCGAGCAGCAGCGAGACGAGGACGCCGGCGCCGGCCATCTGCGCGAGCAGGTAGAAGATCGACACGACGATGGTGGAGGTACCGGCCGCCGTGCGCACCGGGCGCTGGCGCATCCGGTAGGCGAGCACGTCGCCCATGGTGTAGCGGCCGGAGTTGCGCAGCGGTTCGGCGACCAGGAGCAGGGCAACCAGCCAGGCGACGAGGAAGCCGATGGAGTACAGGAAGCCGTCGTAGCCGAAGAGGGCGATGGCGCCGGCGATACCGAGGAAGGACGCGGCGGACATGTAGTCGCCGGAGACGGCGAGGCCGTTCTGGAAGCCGGTGAACTGCCGCCCGCCGGCGTAGAAGTCGGCGGCGTCCTTGGTCTGCCGGCCGGCCCAGACGGTGATGACGAGGGTCGCGGCGACGAAGACGGCGAACAGGGTGATGATCAGCGTCCGGTGTTCGCTCGCCTCACCGGCGGCCAGGGTGATCGCTGCCGCGCTCATGTCCGGTCCTCCATCCGGGACTTGATCGCCTCCGCCTTGGGGTCGAGCTTGGCGGCGGCGTGCCGGGCGTACCACCAGGCGATGAGGAACGTGGTGAGGAACTGGGCGAGGCCGAGCGCGAGGGCGACATTGATGTTGCCGACGAGCCGGGTGCCCATGAACGCGCCCGCGTAGTTGGAGAGCAGGACGTACAGCAGGTACCAGACGATGAACGCGACGGTGAGCGGGAAGGCGAAGGAGCGGTGGGAGCGGCGCAGTTCACGGAACTCCGCACTGGCCTGCATATGGACGAACTCCTCGGTGGCGGGGAGTGCGGTGGGGGTTTCGGAGGGGGGTGGTGTCTCGGTGGCCACCTGTTTCTCCTCGCGTCGCGGACGGTTGCGGGCGGGCCCCCGGCACTTCGGGGGCTCCATATACAACGGCACGGCGCCCCGCGGGGACCGGTTCAGTGCGCTCTTTTTCTTTCAGCCGCATCGTCGTAGGTCATTGCTGGGGCTCGAGCCGGCGGGATAGCTTCGGCCTGCACCACCCGTCATGTACCTGCCCGAGGACCATCTGTGTCTCGGGCCGGTTTCTTTTCCGGATGATGTGGAGACCCCATGGCTCATCTGCGCTCCAGACGCCGTCTCGCCCTCGCCGTGCCCGTCGTGCTGTCGCTGACCGCCTCGCTCGGCTTCCTGCCGTCGGTGGCGTCGGCGGCGCCGCACGCCGAGTCCACCGCACAGGCGAGCACGGCCGGAACGCTGGCGTACGTCGTCAACACGCGCACCGACCACCGCACGATCGAGTCGGTAGGGCGGGCGATCACCGCGCACGGCGGAAGTGTCGTGGCGACGTACGCGCGCATAGGCGTCTTCGTCGTGCACTCCGCCAACCCGGACTTCGGCAAGGAGATACGCGCGGTGCGCGGCGTGCAGTCGGCGGGCGCCACGCGTACGGCCCCGCTCAGCGCGGCGGGCACCACCGAAGAGGGCGCGGTGCAGTACCTGTCGAAGGCGGAGGCCGCGAAGGTCACCCAGGGCGCCACGGCGGGCGAGGAGCCGCTGGAGGCCGACCAGTGGGACCTGCGCGCGATCGGCGCCGACAAGGCGGCGAAGACCCACCCGGGCAGCCCGAAGGTCACCGTCGCCGTCATCGACACCGGTGTGGACGACACCCACCCCGACCTGGCGCCGAATTTCTCCCGGTCCCAGTCGGCCAACTGCGTGGGCGGTGTCGCGGACACCAGCGAGGGTGCCTGGCGGCCGTACAACCCGGCCGAGGACTACCACGGCACGCATGTCGCCGGTGAGATCGCCGCGGCCCGCAACGGCATCGGGGTGGCCGGTGTCGCGCCGGGTGTGAAGGTCGCCGGCATCAAGGTGAGCGACCCGAAGGACGGCCTGTTCTACCCGGAGAACGTGGTCTGCGCGTTCGTGTTCGCCGCCGACCACGGCGTGGAGATCACCAACAACAGCTACTACGTGGACCCGTGGCTGTACAACTGCATGGACGACCCCGACCAGCGGGCCATCGTCGACGCCGTCAACAGGGCCCAGCTGTACGCCCAGCGCAAGGGCACCCTCAACGTCGCCTCGGCGGGCAACTCCAACGACGACCTGGACTCCGACGCGCTGGTGGACGACTCCAGCCCGGACGACGCGACCCCGGTGACCCGGACGGTGAACCCGCACGAGTGCTTCGACGTGCCGACCCAGCTGCCCGGCGTGGTCACGGTGAGCGCGACCGGCGTCAAGGGCACCAAGTCGTACTACTCCAGCTACGGCCTGGGGGTGGTGGACGTGGCGGCGCCGGGCGGTGACAAGTACCAGATCCCGGACACCCCGTCGAAGAACGGCCGCATCCTGTCGACGATGCCGGGCAACCAGTACGGCTTCCTCCAGGGCACCTCGATGGCCTCCCCGCACGTGGCCGGCGTGGCCGCGCTGCTGAAGTCCGCGCACCCGCACGCGACCCCGGCCCAGCTGCAGGCCCTGCTCAAGGCGCAGGCGGACAACCCGGGTTGCCCGGCCGGCCCGTACGACGGTGACGGCGACGGCGTGGTCGACGCGACCTGCGTGGGTGGCAAGCGCGTCAACGGCTTCTACGGCTTCGGCGTCGTCGACGCGCTGCGCGCGGTCAAGTGACCGGTGCTCTCCGGCACTTCCGCACGGCCCGCTCGTACCGCGAACGAACTGGAGACATGCACACCATGACAGCGTCCCACCAGCGCCACCGCCGTCTCGTGGCGATACCGGCCGGCATGGCCCTGGCCACCGCTCTGGCGTTCCTGCCGAACGTCACCGCCTCGGCCGCGCCGCAGCAGCCGGTGCCCGTGGCCGCCGACGCGGCCGCGCTCAGCTATGTCGTCAATGTCCCGCCGGGGCACGGCGTCTCGGCGCACGTGAAGCGTGCCATCACCGAGGCCGGCGGCACGGTCGTGACGTCATACGACCAGATCGGCGTGATCGTCGTCCACTCCTCGAACGCCGACTTCGCCAAGACCGTGCGCAAGGTGCCGGGCGTGCAGTCGGCCGGCGCCACGCGTACCGCGCCCCTGCCGGCCCAGTCCACGGGCGACATGGGCGCGCCGAAGGTGCTCACCGCGCAGGAGGTCGCCGCCGCGCAGGCCGCCGCCGGGCAGGACCCGCTGGAGCCGTTGCAGTGGGATCTGCCGGCCATCAAGGCGGACAAGGCGCACGAGAAGACGCTGGGCAGCCGGGACGTCACCGTCGCGGTGATCGACACCGGCGTCGACGACACCCACCCGGACATCGCGCCCAACTTCGACCGGGCCGCGTCCGTCAACTGTGTGTCGGGCAAGCCGGACACCACCGACGGGGCGTGGCGGCCGAGCGCGGCGGAGAGCCCGCACGGCACGCACGTGGCCGGGGAGATCGCCGCCGCGAAGAACGGCGTCGGCATGACCGGGGTCGCGCCGGGCGTGAAGGTCGCCGGCATCAAGGTGGGCAACCCGGACGGCTTCTTCTACACGGAGGCGGTCGTCTGCGGGTTCGTCTGGGCGGCGGAGCACGGCGTCGACGTGACGAACAACAGCTATTACACCGACCCGTGGTACTTCAACTGCGCCGACGACCCGGACCAGAAGGCGCTGGTCGAGGCCGTCACGCGCGCGTCGCGGTACGCGGAGAAGAAGGGCGCGGTGAACATCGCCGCGGCGGGCAACGAGAGCTACGACCTCGCCGCCGACGAGATCACCGACCCGGTCTCGCCGAACGACTCCACCCCGGGCGACCGGGTGATCGACCCGTCGAAGTGCTTCGACATCCCGACCCAGCTGCCGGGCGTGGTGACGGTGGCGGCGACGGGCGCGAAGGGGCTCAAGTCGTCCTTCTCCAACTACGGCCTGGGCGTGATCGACATAGCCGCCCCCGGTGGCGACTCGACCCGCTACCAGACCCCGGCCCCGCCGGCCACCAGCGGCCTGATCCTGGGCACGCTGCCCGGCGGCAAGTGGGGCTACATGGCCGGTACGTCGATGGCGACGCCGCACGTCGCCGGCGTGGCCGCGTTGATCAAGTCCACGCACCCGCACGCCTCGCCGGCCCTGGTCAAGGCCCTGCTGTACGCCGAGGCCGACGCCACACCGTGCACCGACCCCTACGACATCGACGCCGACGGCAAGGTCGACGCCGTGTGCGAGGGCACCAGGAACCGCAACGGCTTCTACGGCTGGGGCATGGCGGACGCGCTGGACGCGGTGACCAAGTAGGCACCCCACCGAGGGGACGATCAAGGTGGTCCGGTCCACATATTGATTCAGTCAATACTGCATAGTTCAGTCATGACTGACATCAAGTCCGCGTGGTCCGCGCTGGGCGGCGATCCCGCCCTCCTCGCGCGGACGTCCACCGTGGTGCGGGAGGGCGCGCTGACGGCGCGCCTTCCCGTGCGGGAGCTGGCACGCGCGTGCGTCGGGGCGTGCGCGCTGGCCGCCGCCGAGCTGGCGGCGCACCGAGCCGGACTCCCGGACGTGCCGGCCGTGCGGGTGGACGACGGCGCCGTGGCCGCCGCCTTCGGCAGCGAGCGGCTGCTGCGCGTCGACGGACGGGCACCGGTCTCGTTCGCGCCGCTGTCCCGGCTGTGGCGCACGGCCGACGGCTGGGTGCGCACCCACGCCAACTACCCGCACCACCGCGCCCGCCTGCTCGCCGCGCTGGGCGGCCTCCCGGAGGACACGGGCGTCGTCCGGGACGTGCTCGCCGGGCGGTCCGCCGCCGACGTCGAGGAGAGCGTGTACGCCGCCGGCGGGCTCGCCGTCGCCCTGCGCACCCCCGAGGAGTGGGCCCGCCATCCCCAGGCCGCCGCCCTCGCCGGGCGCCCCCTCGTCGAGCGGGAACGGCTGGACGACTCCCCCGCGCGCGTGCTCGCACCGCTCACCGGCACGCCCCTGCTGCCCGCCGCCGGGCTGCGCGTACTGGACCTCACCCGGGTCCTCGCCGGACCCGTCGCCACCCGCACCCTCGCCCTGCTCGGCGCGGACGTGCTCCGCGTCGACGCCCCCCGGCTGCCCGAACTGCCCGACCAGCACGCCGACACCGGCCTCGGCAAGCGGTCGGCGCTGCTGGACCTCGCGGCCGACGGCGGGACGTTCGAAGAGCTGCTGGCGGGTGCGGACGTCGTCGTCACCGGCTACCGGCCCGGCTCCCTCGACCGGTTCGGGCTGTCACCGCGGGCGCTCGCCGCACGCCGGTCCGGGATCGTGGTGGCGCAGGTCTCGGCGTGGGGAGCGCGCGGACCATGGGCGGCACGGCGCGGGTTCGACAGCCTGGTGCAGGTCGCGACCGGCATCGCGGTCACCGAGGGGTCGGCCGGGGAACCGGGCACGCTGCCCGCGCAGGCCCTCGACCACGGCACCGGGTACCTCCTCGCGGCAGGGGTGCTGCGGGCGGTGACGGAACAGACGCGGCAGGGCGGCAGCCGGTGCGTGCGGCTGGCGCTGGCGCGCACGGCGGCGTGGCTCACGGACGGCAGCTTTGACGCGCCGGCCGGGTCGCACGCGACGTACGAGGGGCCCGGGGAGTGGCTCGCCGAGGCCGACAGCGCGCTCGGCCGGCTGCGGTACGCGCGGCCCGCCGTGTCGTTCGCCGGCGGCCCCGCCGACTGGGCCCGCCCCTCCGGCCCGTGGGGCGCCGATCCGGCCCGCTGGGCGTGAGCCCGCCCGCTGGGGCGTGAGCCGGGGCGTGAGCCGGTCCGCGGCCGGAAACGTACGGATCGGCGGAATGCCGTACAGCCGGGTGTTTCCATGGACTTGCCCGGTTCCGGGCGGCTGGTGAAGATCTTGAGGTGACCTTGATACGACCGACCCCCGAGGTCGCCGACGCGGGCGGCGCCGGGCAGCGGACCGGCACGGGCCGGACCGTCGCCGTCCTCGTCCTCGTCGTGCTCGGGGCGCTGATACCGCTGCTCGGCCCGCCGGCCGCGCTGCACGGCACCGGGGAGGCCGCCGCCCCCGGTGTCGCGGGCATCGGCCTGCTGCGCACCGTGCTGTTCGCCGCGGCGGCCGTGCCGGCGGGCGAGCTTTTCGCCGGCCGGCTCGCCCGGCGGGTGCCCGGGGCGCCGGTGGAACGGCCGCGCAGCTGGGCACCGTACGCCGCGGCCGCCGGTTTCCTCGCCGCGCTGGCGCTCGCCTCGGTGGTGGCCACCGGCAACCTGGTCCCGCACAGCCTCGGCCAGATCGACGTCGGCGGCCTCTACCGGTCCCGCGACGGCAAGCTGGCCCTGCTGGAGGTCAACGCCTTCCTGGTGGCCGGCCTGTGCGCGCTGTCGGAGCGGCCCGGCCGACAGGTGTGGCCGCTGACCGCGGTGGTCGTCGCCGAGGCGCTGCGCGCGCATCCGACGACCGAGCACACCCCCTTGCTCGGCTCCGCGCTCACGATGGTGCATCTGACCTGCGCGGCCCTGTGGACGGGCGGTCTGCTGTCCGCGCTGCGCACGCTGCGGCGCTGGGGCGGCGGTGCCGCCGGGGCGGCCCTGCTGGGCCTGTACGCGCGCGTGGCCGTCGTCCTGCTCGCCGCGATCACCGCGACCGGGGTGTGCAGTGCGCTGCGCCGCATGCCGCCGGAGACGATCGTGGAACAGCTGACGACGACGGCCTACGGGCGCACCCTGCTCGCCAAGGTGCTGCTCGTGGCCGTCGTCGCCGTGCTCGCCCTGGTGGCGCGCAGGCGGCTGCGCCGGGCCGCCGACCCGCTGAGCGCGTGCGCCCCCGCACGGGCGGAGGTGTTCGCGCTCGGGGCCGTGGTCGCCGTGTCGGGCCTGCTGACGGCGCTGCCGCTGCCGATCCGCTGGTCCTAGCGGCTCACCGAACGCTGCGCCTCACCGGTCGCCCTGGCTGACCGGCCGTCCCGGTTACCGGTCGTCCCGGTTACCGGTCGTCCCGGCTACTGGTCGTTGGTGACGAGCACCTTCAGGGCCGTGCGCTCGTCCATCGCCTTGTAGCCGTCGGGCACGCCCTCGATGCCGACCGTCATGTCGAACACCGGCGAGGGGTCGATACGGCCCGACAGGACGTCGGGCAGCAGCTCGGGGATGTAGGCGCGGACCGGGGCGACACCACCGCGCAGGGCGACGTTCCGGTCGAACATCACACCGAGGTCGAGACCCGTGCCGCTGCCGTGCGGCACGCCGACGAAGCCGATGGCGCCGCCGTCGCGGGTGATGTGGACGGCCGTCTTCATGGACTGCTCGGTGCCGACGGCCTCGACGACGGCGTGCGCACCCTGGCCGCGGGTGAGTTCGCGGACGGCCTCGACGGCCGCGTCCCCGCGTTCGGCGACGACGTCGGTGGCGCCGAAGCGGCGGGCGATGCCGGTGCGCACCTCGTGCCGGCCGAGCGCGATGATCCGCTCGGCGCCGAGCCGCTTGGCCGCGAGCACCGCGCACAGGCCGACCGCGCCGTCCCCGACGACGGCGACCGTGGCGCCGGGACGGGCACCCGCGCCGAGGGCCGCGTGGTGGCCGGTGCCGAGCACGTCGGACAGGGTCAGCAGGGCGGAGAGCAGGTGCTCGTCGGACGCCGCGTCCTTGGGGAGCTGCACCAGGGTGCCGTCGGCGAAGGGCACGCGCACGGCCTCGCCCTGGCCGCCGTCGTAGCCGACCGAGCCCCAGAAGCCGCCGTGCTCGCAGGAGGTGGTCAGGCCCTCGCGGCAGTAGTCGCAGACGCCGTCGGACCACATGAAGGGCGCGACCACCAGGTCGCCGCGCCGGACCGTCGTCACCTCGGAGCCGGTCTCCTCGACGACCCCGAGGAACTCGTGGCCGATGCGCTGGCCCGGCTGACGGGCCGCCTCGCCGCGGTACGCCCACAGGTCGCTGCCGCAGATGCAGGCGCGCAGCACCCGGACCACGGCGTCGGTGGGCAGCTGCACCACGGGCTCGGGCACGTCCTCCACGCGCATGTCGTACGGGGCGTGGATGGTGGTGGCGCGCATGGCGAGGATCTTTCTCGTGCGGTGGCGTGACAGCGCTCAGGGGTGGCGAGCGCACTTCACGGTACGCCAGTGACCTCGGCGGCCGCCCTTCGGAGGGCGCCCGTCCCCCGCACCGGTGCCACCCCGCCGCCCGCACCGGCTCCGTCGGACCCCGCCCCCGCCCCTCCGGACCGGGTCGCAGCCCCGAGCCCCCTCAGACCCCGGCCGCTCCGAGCAGGGCCCCCGCCGCGTAGGTCACGCCCATCGCCAGGGCGCCCCCCGCGACGTTGCGCAGCACGGCCCGGCCCGGGCGCGCCGCCCCGAGGCGGGCGCTGCTCCACCCGGTGAGCACCAGGGCGGCGAGCACGGAGACGACCGTGACCGCGAGCCGCAGGCCGGCGGGCGGGAGCACGATGGCGAGCAGCGGCAGCAGCGCGCCCACGGTGAACGCGAAGAAGCTCGCCCAGGCCGCGTGCCACGGGTTGGTCAGCGCGTCGGGGTCGATGCCGAGCTCCACACGCGCGTGCGCGCGCAGCGCGTCCCGTTCCGTCAGCTGCCCGGCCGCCTCCCGCGCCACCTCGTACGACAGCCCGCGCTCCTCGAGGAGTTGGGCCAGCTCCTCCAGCTCCGCCTCCGGCTGGCCCCTCAACTCCCGTTTCTCCAGGGCGAGCGCGGCCAGCTCGGAGTCGCGCTGGGTGGACACCGACACGTACTCGCCGGCCGCCATCGACATGGATCCGGCGAGCAGCCCGGCCAGGCCGGCCGTCAGCAGGGCCGCACGGTCGTCGGTGGCCCCGGCCACACCGACGACGAGACCGGCGGTCGACACGATGCCGTCGTTGGCGCCCAGCACGGCCGCCCGCAGCCAGTTCAGCCGCTCCCCGAGCGCCCCGCCGTGGGCTTCGTCATGGTTGGAGTCGGTCACACCGGGAGCATGGCACCGGGCGACGAGGGCCGAAGCGCCGACCCGCCGTTGCGTCGCGGGGGCGAACACGCCGGGGCGAGCACCGCGGGCGAGCACCGGGAAGGCGAACACGGCGGAAGCGGCGGCGTTTCGGCGGAAGAGGGGACGTATCGGGCACTCCGGTGGCGCGAATCCGCCTGGCACGGGGCAGACCTGACGGACGGTGCTGTCAGTGGCGGCCCGTATCCTCAGTGACCATGCTCGAAGACCTCGCGACCGCAGTCTCCTCCCCCACCGAGTGGCCGGCCGCGTATCCCCAGGGATACGCGGTCGTTGACGTGGAGACCACCGGCCTGGCCCGGGACGACCGCATCATCTCCGCGGCCGTCTACCGGCTGGACGCGCGCGGCGAGGTCCAGGACCACTGGTACACGCTGGTCAATCCCGAGCGCGACCCGGGGCCGGTGTGGATCCACGGCCTGACGAGCGAGGTCCTCGAAGGGGCGCCGTTGTTCCGGGACGTCGCCGGGGAGTTCGCGGCGCGGCTGTCCGGCCGGGTGCTGGTGGCGCACAACGCGGTCTTCGACTGGCAGATGATCGCGCGGGAGTACGCGCGCGCCGAGAGCGAGGCGCCGGTGCGGCAGCGGCTGTGCACCATCGCGCTGTCCAAGGAGTTGGGGCTGCCGCTGCCCAACCACAAGCTGGAGACGCTGGCCGCCCACTTCGGTGTCGTCCAGCAGCGGGCACACCACGCGCTGGACGACGCGCGCGTGCTGGCGGAGGCGTTCCGGCCGAGCCTCAGGGCCGCGGCGGCGAGCGGGGCGCGGCTGCCGCTGCAGGAGTGCCGGCCGCTGACGGAGTGGCGGGACGGGCCCGCCCCGCTGATCGGACGGCAGCCGGGCGGGTCGTACGGCTACGGCGGCTCGAGCTCGGGCAGTTGGCGCCCGTCCCGCAAAAGGCCCGCTTGCCCCTATCCCAACCCGGGCCGGTACGAAGAGGGCAAAAGGCTCAAGCAGGGAATGCGCATCGCCTTTTCCGGTGACACGTCGACCGATCGCGAGCTGCTGGAGGACCGGGCGGTCGAGGCCGGGCTGCACGTGGCGACCAGCCTCTCCCGGCTGACCAGCCTGCTGGTCACGAACGACCCCGATTCGGGCACGTCCAAGGTGGTCAAGGCCCGGCAGTACGGCACGCCGGTGGTGGACGAGGCGGCGTTCGGCCAGCTGCTGGCGGATGTGGAGCCGGCCGACGGGTGACCCGTACGGACGGGTGATTGCGTCGCGACTCGCCCGGCGCCCGCTCGCCCGCGTCCGGCCGACGGCTCACCCTGTGCCCCATGGCGAGATGCGAAGTTTGCGGCAATGACTACGGAATGACCTTCGAGGTCCACGCCCAGGGCGCGGTGCACGTCTTCGACTGCTTCTCCTGTGCGATCCACCGCATGGCCCCCATCTGCGAACACTGTCGTGTCCAGATCATCGGCCAGGGCGTGGAGGTCGAGGGCCACTGGTTCTGCGGCGCCCACTGCGCCCGCGCGGAAGGGAAGGCGGGCATCGTCGACCGGGTCTGAGCGGGGCCGGAAGCACCTCCGGAGAGCACCTGAGCCAGGGCCGGACCGGCCCGGACCGGCCGCGGAGCACCTCCCGGCGCACCCGGCCCCGACCGGGTCCGGACCGGCCGCGGAGCACGTCCCGGCGTGTCCCCTCGGCACACCCCCTGTGCGAGCACCCCACGGCCCGAGATGTACCGTCGTGGGGTGTACCGCTTCCTGTTGACCCGCCAGTGGGTGATCCTCACCGTCGTCGCGATCGCGCTGATCCCGACGATGATCCGGCTGGGTTTCTGGCAGATGCACCGCTACGAGGAGCGCAGCGCCCGCAACGCGCTGGTGTCCGCCGCCCTCGACTCCAAGCCGGTACCCGTGGAGCGGCTGACCTCCCCGGGCCACACCGTCACCACCGAGCAGCGCTACCGCAACGTGACCGCCACCGGCCGCTTCGCACCGGAGCGCGAGGTCGTCGTGCGGCGGCGGGTCGACGACTCCGGTGAGGTCGGGTTCCACGTCCTCACCCCCTTCGTCCTCACCGACGGCAGGATCGTCCTGGTCAACCGCGGCTGGATCCCCGCCGACGGCCCGACCCAGACCGCCTTCCCCAAGATCCCTCCCCCGCCGGCCGGCCGGCTCACCGTCACCGGGCGGCTGATGCCCGACGAGACGACCGCGGCCAGCGGCATCAAGGAGGTCAAGGGACTGCCCGACCGGCAGATCATGCTGATCAACAGCGAGCAGCAGGCACGGCGGCTGGGTGCGCCGGTGGTCGGCGGCTACCTCGCGCTGAGCGCGCCGCATCCCAAGGGCGGCAGCCCCGAGCTGATCGGCGGCACGCCCGGCATGGAGGACTCCGCGCTGAACTACGCCTACGCCATCCAGTGGTGGCTGTTCGCCGCGTGCGTCCCCGTCGGCTGGGCGGTCATGGCCCGCCGCGAGATCCGGGACCGGACCCAGCAGGCAGCGCGGGAGACGGCCGAGGAGAGCACTCCCGCGACGGTGTGAGCGGCCGGGTCTCACTCCCCCGGCGCACCCGCTGATTGCCGTGATCCCCGCGCGGGAACCCGGAACTGCGTGCACCCCCGCATCGAGGACTACGCCCTGATCGGCGACGAGCAGACCGCGGCCCTGGTGGGCCGTGACGGCTCCGTGGACTGGCTCTGCCTGCCCCGCTTCGACTCCGGCGCGTGCTTCGCCCGGCTCCTCGGCGACGAGGACAACGGCCACTGGCGCCTCGCTCCGCAGGGCGTCGACGGCCCCTGCACCCGCCGCGCCTACCGCCGCGACACCCTCGTCCTCGACACCGAGTGGGACACCCCCGACGGCCGTGTGCGGGTCACGGACCTGATGCCGCAGCGCGACCGCGCGCCCGACCTGGTCCGCATCGTGAAGGGCCTGGAGGGCCGGGTCACCATGCGCAGCACCCTGCGGATCCGCTTCGACTACGGCTCGGTCGTCCCGTGGATGCGCCGCTCCCGTGACCACCGGGTCGCCGTCGCCGGACCGGACTCGGTGTGGCTGCGCAGCGAGCCCTCGGTGCGGACCTGGGGCGAGGACTTCGGCACCCACTCGGAGTTCACCGTGGGCCGGGGCGAATCGGTCGCGTTCGTGCTGACCTGGCACCCCTCGCACGAGCCGCGCCCCCGGCAGATCGACCCGTACAAGGCGCTGCGCAGCAGCGTGCGGGACTGGCGGAGCTGGGTCGCCCGGTGCCGCTACGACGGGCCGCACCGCGACGCGGTGGTCCGCTCGCTGATCACCCTCAAGGCCCTCACCTACGCCCCCACCGGCGGCATCGTCGCCGCGCCGACGACATCGCTGCCGGAGCAGATCGGCGGTGTGCGCAACTGGGACTACCGCTACAGCTGGCTGCGCGACTCCACCCTCACCCTGGGCGCGCTGCTGACGGCCGGTTACCGGCACGAGGCGGAGGAGTGGCGCAACTGGCTGCTGCGCGCGGTCGCGGGCGACCCGGCCGACCTGCAGATCATGTACGGGCTGGCGGGCGAACGGCGGCTGCCGGAGGTGGAGCTGCCCTGGCTGTCCGGCTTCGCCGGCTCCGCCCCCGTACGCATCGGCAACGACGCGGTCAGGCAGCTCCAGCTCGACGTGTACGGCGAGGTGATGGACTCCCTCTGGCTGGCCCGCCGCGCCGGGCTGTCCACCAGGCCGCACATGTGGGCGATCCAGCGCTCCCTGCTGGACTGGCTGCGCGACCAGTGGCGCCGCCCCGACGAGGGGCTCTGGGAGGTGCGCGGCGGCCGCAAGCAGTTCGTGCACTCCAAGGTGATGGTGTGGGTCGCCGCCGACCGGGCGGTGCGCACGCTGGAGACGCACCCCGAGCTCGACGGAGACCTCGACGGCTGGCGGGCGATGCGCGACGAGGTGCACCGCGAGGTGTGCGAGAAGGGCTTCGACAAGCAGCGCAACACCTTCACCCAGTACTACGGCTCCAGGGAACTGGACGCCGCGCTGCTGCTCATCCCGCGCGTGGGCTTCCTGCCGCCGGACGATCCGCGGATGCTCGGCACGATCGACGCGATCCGCGAGGAGCTCGGCCACCACGGCTTCGTGCGCCGCTACTCCACCGACGGGACCACGGTGGACGGGCTGCCCGGCGACGAGGGCACGTTCCTGGCGTGCTCGTTCTGGCTGGCGGACGCCCTGCACGCGAGCGGCCGCACGAAGGAGGCGCGGGAGCTGTTCGAACGCCTGGTGGGCGTGGCGAACGACGTGGGGCTGCTGTCCGAGGAGTACGACCCGGCCGGCCGCCGCCAGCTGGGCAACTTCCCGCAGGCGTTCAGCCACATCGGCCTGGTCAACACCGCCCTCGCCCTCTTCGGCGGGCAGGAGGCAGGATAGGGGCCATGGATCTTGGACTGAAGGACCGGGTGTACGTCGTCACCGGGGCCACGCGCGGGCTGGGCAACGCCACCGCGCGGGAGCTGGTCGCCGACGGCGCGAAGGTCGTCATCAGCGGACGGGACGAGAAGCGGGTGGCGGACGCGGCCGCCGAACTGGGCGCGAACGCGGTCGGGGTGGCCGTGGACAACGCCGAGGCCGACGCGCCCGAGCGGCTCGTCGCCGCCGCCCGTGAGCACTTCGGCGGCTTCCACGGCATCGTCGTCAGCGTCGGCGGTCCGCCGCCCGGCTTCGTCGCGGACAACACCGACGAGCAGTGGCGGGCGGCGTTCGACTCGGTGTTCCTCGGCGCGGTACGGCTGGCGCGGACCGCGGCGGCCGAACTGGAGCCGGGCGGAGTGATCGGCTTCGTGCTGTCCGGGTCGGTGCACGAGCCGATCCCGGGCCTGACCATCTCCAACGGGCTGCGGCCGGGGCTCGCCGGGTTCGCCAAGTCCCTCGCGGACGAGCTGGGTCCGCGCGGCATCCGGGTCGTGGGGCTGCTGCCGGGCCGTATCGACACCGACCGGGTGCGCGAGCTGGACGCCCTGTCGGCCGACCCGGAGGCGACGCGGGCGGCGAGCGAGTCGCGCATCCCGCTGCGCCGCTACGGCGCCCCCGAGGAGTTCGGCCGCACGGCGGCGTTCCTGGTCTCCCCGGCGGCCTCCTACGTCACGGGCGTGATGCTGCCCGTGGACGGCGGCACTCGGCACGGGTTCTGAGCCGACGGGCCCGCCGGCTCAGCTGACCCGCTCCGCCCCGTGTCTGACGCCCCGTAGCCGCACTTCCGCGGGCAGCGAGGACAGACCTGTCGCGTCGCGGGCGTGGGCGAGGGTCCGGGCGGTGAGGTGGTGCAGGGCCGTCTCCGGGTTCACCTGCGGTTCGAGGTGGACCCGGATGCGGGCCGAGGGCGACGTGCGGTGGCCCGTGAGGTGCGCCTGCGCGCGGCCGACGCCGTCCAGCGTGCCCGCCTCCCCGGTGAGGACCCGCTCCAGGGCCCGGCCGCGCAGCCGCGCGCCCTCTCCGTCACCGGTGTCGACGAGGACCTCGGCGAGCCGGCGGCGCCGCAGCACCGCGGTCAGCCACCACAGGGCCAGCAGGAGCAGGACGGCGAGCGCGGCGATGATCGCCGGCCACCACCAGTCGGCACCCCGCCAGTGGGTGCGCTCGGCGTCGCTCAGCAGTACGTCGTGCCGGTCGGCGTGGATCCACCAGGAAGGCGCCGGCGCGCCCAGGCCCACGGCGAGGACCGCACCGCCCAGCGCCACGAGCACGAGCCCGGCCAGCGCGAGCAGCACCCGGTTGACGGTGGTGAGCATCGAGGTCACCCCTTGCGTCCGGGCCGCCGGACGCGCACGGCGAGGCGGGGCGGCCGGGCGAGGCCCAGTCCGCGCACCGCGTCGCCCAGCACCTCGTCCAGGTCGGCGTGTACGTCGTCGAGTTCACGGAAGTGCGCCATCGCGCGGACGTCCGCTTTCCTGCGGTGCACCCGGACCCGCGCCGACTGCACACCGGCCACCTCGATCGCCCGGTCGCGCAGCACGAGCGCGGCCGCGTCCCGGGTCAGCGCGGCCCGCACGTCGGGGTGCGTACGGCGCATCGGCAGCAGGGCCCGCAGTCCGGGGGTGAGGGCCAGCACGATCAGCCACAGCCCGAGGGCGGCGGCGACGCCCGCGCCGACCCGCACCCAGGTGTCGTCCAGCGGCCGTGTGGCGAGCTGCTGGGCGAGGACCCGGCGCCAGCGCATCGCCGGATGGCCGGCCCGGACGGCGCTGATGTCGTACAACAGCAGTCCGAAGCCGCCGAGGAGCAGCGCGGCGACGATGCCGGCGGGGATGCGGCGGGCCGACCAGAAGCGCCGCGCGGGGAGGTGACCGCCCTTCTCGGGGGCGGGTTCGTCCTTCTCCGGCACGGGCAGCCGCTGGGTGACGCCCTCGGGTTCACTCGTGGCGGGTTCACTCATGACGTCCTCCCCTGAAGCCCGTCGTGCGCCGGCGTGAGGTGCAGCCGTTCGACGTGGACGGCGACCTCCGGAACGTCCATGCCGACCAGGTCGTGCACCCGCTCGGCGACATGACGCCGCACCGCGCGGCACCGGGCGCCGATGTCGGTGGGGTAGTCGAGTTCGACGTGGAGGCGCAGTTGTGCGGTGTTGCGGTGCACGACCACCGTGGCGTGCGGGGTCGCGGCGTCCTCGGGCAGCGTGCCGATCGCCTCGCGCGCCGCCTGTGCGGCGACCTTGGCCACCACCCGGTCGGCGATCCGTGTCGCGCCGCGCTCGCCGGGCGGCACGGCGGCGCGCGGGCTGCGGAGCGCGGTGGCCCCACTGGTCACGGGCGTCACCGCCGCCGGTCGCTACGGCCACGGAAGAAGTCGCCGATCTCGACGTCTCCCTCCAGCAGCCTGCCGACCACGAACCCCACTGCGCCCAGTGCCGCCACCAGCACGAAGGCGCCGAAACCGCCGAAGTATCCGGCGAAGCCCAGTGCCAGTCCGGCGATCATGCCGGCCACGGCCATGCTCATGCTGTGCTCCTCAGCTCGTCAGCCTGCTCGACGGCCCGCGCGGGTGCCGTCACTGGATACGGGGCTGCTCCTGCTCCTCTTCCTCCTCCTCGGGAAGCTTCACGTCGCTGACGGCGATGTTGACCTCGACGACCTCCAGGCCCGTCATCCGCTCGACGGCCGCGACGACGTTCTCCCGGACCCCGCGCGAGAGTTCGCCGATCGACACGCCGTACTCGACCACGATCTCCAGGTCGAGTGCGGTCTGCACCTCGCCGACCTCGGCCTTCACCCCCCGGGTCACCGACTTGGCGCCGCCCGGTACGCGGTCGCGCACGGCGCCGATGGTGCGGGACAGACCGCTGCCCATCGCGTACACGCCCGGCACGTCGCGGGCGGCGAGACCCGCGATCTTCTCGACCACGCCGTCCGCGATCGTCGTCCTGCCGCGGCTGCCGGGATCACCGCCACCGCGACGGGTGGCCTGCGGCTCCTTGTGGATCTCAGAGGTACTTGCCCGGCTTCCGGTCGTCATGTCGCTCATCGCCATGTCCTTCCGCATTGTCGTACTTCGACCACCGTAAGTGCGGTGACGCGATCGCGCGCCCGTGATACGGCAGGCTGGAGGAATGACAGCGGAGCACTGGACGCGGGACGTACGGCGGCGGCTGGGCCTCGGCAGGCTGCTGCCGCTCGGCGAGGCGGGTGACGGGGCGTGGCTGGCGGAGTCCGCGGCGCGGGCGTTTCTGGCGGGGGCCGTGGTGAGCCTGCCGGACGTCCTGCTGGGCGCGGTGCGCGTCGGGCTCGCCGATCCGGCGGACGTGGCCGAGCCGGTGGTACCCCCGCCGCCGAGTGCGCTGCCGCCGGGGCCCTTGCGGGTGACGGCCGAGTTCTCGGCGACGGCGGCGGAGCCCCTGCCGGTGACCGCGCAGCGGCTGCGGACGGCGCTGGCGACGGCCGCGCGGGAGGGGCTCGGGCTGGCCGTCGCGGAGGTGGACCTGCGGGTGATCGCCCTGCTGGACGAGACCATGGAGCCCGCGCGGGACACGGGACCGGCGCCCGTGGACACCGCCGGCGGCTACGGAGTCCGTGCGGGCGGCGACACGGGCGGTGCCGACGAGGCACTGGCCGCCACGGCGGCGCTCGCGGTGCCGGGCGTGGCGGGGCTCACCGGTTCGCTGGGCGGACTGGGCCGTCCGGTGCATCTGGAGGAACGTACCCAGGACGGCGTGGCGTTGCCGCACCGTCACGCGCGCGTGGAGATCACCGTGCGCGCCGGACATCGGCCCGTGGACGTGGCACGGGCCGTCCGCGCGGCGGTGTCCCAGGCACTGCCGGACCGTCCGACGGTGGCGGTACTGGTCACGGCGATCTCCTGAGACACCCCGGCGGCGGCGCCGGTTCAGCCGACCGGGGTGGTACCCCGTACGGGTTCTGCCCTCACTCGCCCATGCCGGCCAGGTCGCGCAGGCGGCGTGCCTGGGCCTGGCGTTCGGCGGCGCGCTGTTCGTCGTAGGTGCGGTCGACGGCGCCGCGCAGCAGGGCCTTGGTCTCGATGACGGCGTCACGGGGCGCGGCGAGCAGGGCGGCGGCCAGGTCCTTGACCGCGCCTTCGAGCTGGTCGGCGGGCACGGCGAGGTTGGCCAGGCCGGAGGCCACCGCTTCCTCGGCCAGGACGAAGCGCCCGGTCGCGCAGATCTCCAGCGCCCGGGCGTAGCCGACCAGTCCGACGAGCGGATGCGTGCCCGTCAGGTCGGGGACCAGTCCGAGGCTGGTCTCGCGCATGGCGAACTGCACGTCGTCCGCGACGACCCGCAGGTCGCAGGCGAGTGCGAGCTGGAAGCCCGCCCCGATGGCGTGGCCCTGCACGGCGGCGATCGACACGACGTCGTTGCGCCGCCACCAGGTGAACGCCTCCTGGAACGCGGCGATGGACGCGTCCAGGTCCGCGTCGCTGCTGCGGGCCAGGTCGATGAATGACGGCTCGCCCTCGATCCCCTCGGGCGTGAACATCTGCCGGTCGAGCCCCGCGGAGAAGGACTGCCCCTCACCGCGCAGCACGACCACCCGGACCGCGCCCGGCAGCCGCCGGCCGGCCTGGGCGAGCGTCCGCCACATGGCGGGGCTCTGCGCATTGCGCTTGGCCGGATTGGTCAGCGTCACCGTGGCGATCGCGCCGTCGACGGTGAGCCGTACGCCGTCCTGGTCGAGCAGGGGAACGAGTTCCGGGCCGGGCGTGGCCATGGGGCGCCTCCGATGCGTGCGGTCACTGGGGATGCCCAGGTGGGCATCCGTCGGCCGGATGCCCGTGCGGGCCATCCGTAAGTGACTGCACAGTAACCACCCGCCCGGCCGGTCGGCCGACCGGGTGGCCACCATCGGAGTCCTGGGGCCGCCCGGGGCTCAGGCCGTCTGGGCCTTCTTGCCCCGGGTAGCCCCGCCGCGTCCGCGGAGCGTGACGCCCGACTCGCTGAGCATGCGGTGCACAAAGCCATACGAGCGGCCGGTCTCCTCGGCCAACGCCCGGATGCTCGCACCGGCGTCGTACTTCTTCTTCAGGTCTGCCGCGAGCTTGTCGCGCGCGGCGCCGGTCACCCGGCTGCCCTTCTTCAGAGTCTCGGCCACCCGTGCCTCCTCATGGGAAGTGCGCTCTGGTCTCCTCATGATCACCCCTCCGGCGCGGGTTGGCCACCCATTCGGCAAGGTCCGTGCGACACCGTTGTGACGACAGGAGCGCGTCCACACGATCGGAAGCCCTCATTCCGCGCCTGGCTGTTCGCAGGATCGAACCGGCCCGTCGGCGAATGCGCAGGTCAGAGATGGCGAACGGCCGGCCCTCCGCACAGGGAGGGACCGGCCGCCAGATACGTGTATGACACACCTCGATACGAGGAGATCTCACACAGATGATGGATCACGGCTCGGCCGAATGATCCATACCGCTGGATCATCCATTCGATCAAGCCAGGGCGACGAGATCCGCGTAGTCCGCGCCCCACAGGTCCTCGACACCGTCCGGGAGCAGGATGATCCGCTCCGGCTGCAGCGCCTCCACGGCTCCCTCGTCGTGGGTGACCAGGACGACGGCACCCTTGTAGGTGCGCAGCGCCCCGAGGATCTCCTCGCGGCTGGCCGGGTCGAGGTTGTTGGTCGGCTCGTCCAGCAGGAGGACGTTCGCCGAGGAGACCACCAGGGTGGCCAGGGCCAGACGGGTCTTCTCACCGCCGGAGAGCACACCGGCCGGCTTGTCGACGTCGTCGCCGGAGAACAGGAACGAGCCGAGCACCTTGCGGACCTCGACGAGGTCCATGTCGGGGGCGGCGGAGCGCATGTTCTCCAGGACCGTGCGGTCCGGGTCGAGCGTCTCGTGCTCCTGCGCGTAGTAGCCGAGCTTGAGGCCGTGGCCGGGGACGACCTTGCCGGTGTCGGGCTGCTCCACGCCGCCCAGCAGACGCAGCAGGGTGGTCTTGCCGGCACCGTTGAGCCCGAGGATGACGACCCGGGAGCCCTTGTCGATGGCGAGGTCGACGTCGGTGAAGATCTCCAGGGAGCCGTACGACTTCGACAGGCCCTCGGCCATCAGCGGGGTCTTGCCGCAGGGCGCCGGCTCCGGGAAACGGAGCTTGGCGACCTTGTCGGACTGGCGGACCGCCTCCAGCCCGGAGAGCAGCTTGTCGGCGCGGCGGGCCATGTTCTGCGCGGCGACCGTCTTGGTGGCCTTGGCGCGCATCTTGTCGGCCTGGGAATGCAGGGCGGCGGCCTTCTTCTCGGCGTTGGCCCGCTCGCGCTTGCGGCGCTTCTCGTCGGCCTCGCGCTGCTGCTGGTAGAGCTTCCAGCCCATGTTGTAGACGTCGATGGTGGAGCGGTTGGCGTCCAGGTAGAACACCTTGTTCACGACCGTCTCGACCAGTTCCACGTCGTGGCTGATGACGATGAAGCCGCCGCGGTAGGTCTTCAGGTAGTCCCGGAGCCAGATGATCGAGTCCGCGTCGAGGTGGTTCGTGGGCTCGTCCAGGAGCAGCGTGTCCGCGTCCGAGAACAGGATCCGGGCCAGCTCGATACGGCGGCGCTGACCGCCGGAGAGGGTGTGCAGCGGCTGGCCGAGCACCCGGTCGGGCAGGTTCAGCGCGGCGGCGATGGTGGCGGCCTCGGCCTCGGCGGCGTAACCGCCCTTGGTGAGGAACTCCGTCTCCTGCCGCTCGTACTGCTTGAGGGCCTTCTCGCGGGTGGCGCCCTGTCCGTTGGCGATCCGCTGTTCGTTGTCGCGCATCTTGCGGATCAGTACGTCGAGGCCGCGCGCGGACAGGATGCGGTCGCGGGCGAGGACGTCGAGGTCGCCGGTGCGCGGGTCCTGCGGGAGGTAGCCGACCTCACCGGAGCGGGCGACGGTGCCGGAGGCGGGCATGCCCTCGCCGGCGAGGACCTTGGTGAGCGTGGTCTTGCCGGCGCCGTTGCGGCCGACGAGCCCGATGCGGTCGCCCTTCGTGACGCGGAAGGTGGCGTTCTCGAGGAGGATGCGGGCACCGGCGCGCAGCTCGATACCGGAGGCGGAGATCACGGGGTCAGACTCCTGGGCGATGGGGATTGACGGTGGAAGGCTGGTGGACGGTCCCGCCGTCTAATGCGCGAGGAGAATGGCCATGGGGACCAGTCTAACGGCCCCATGCAACTGGTTTTCCGGCCCGCGCAGGGGCCGGGACGCGCCCGCGGTGGGGGCGGGGCCGTGGTGGGACGACCCGTGGTGGGGGCGTACGTCCGCTGCGGTTCGTGCGCCCCCGGTGCGGTCAGCTGCCCCCGGTGTGCACCTGGAACGCCGCGCGGCGCACGGCCTTGGCCAGGGCCGGGTCCGGGTGGGCGGCGGCCAGGGCGACCAGGACCTGCACGGTGCGCGGGTGGCCGACGGCGCGGACCTCGTCGAGCAGGGACGGCACGGTCGGCTGCAGGGCCGACTCCAGGTGCCGGACCAGCATCGGGGCCTCGCCGTGGTCGGCGACGGCGGCGGCCGTGTCGACCCACAGCCAGGTGGCCTCCTCGCGGGTGAGCACCTCGTGGGCGTCCTCGGGGTCGACACCGTCGTGCTCGGCCAGCCACAGCAGGGCGTACGGCCGCAGCGTCGGCTCCTCGACCACGGCGCGGACGTCGGGCTCGGCGGGGGCCCCGACGACGCGCAGCGCCTCGAAGGCCAGGCCGCGCAGCAGGGCGTCGTCGCCGCGGGCGGCAGCGAGGAGCTCGCCCACGGCGTTGCCGACGGGACGGGCGGCGAGCCAGGCGCGGTACTCGGCGCGGGCGGCGTTCGGCCGCAGCTGGGCGCAGCCGCGCAGCATGTCCTCGGCCGCCTGCTCGATGTTGCCCGCGGGGCTCTGCGCGGCGACGCAGATCTGCTCCAGCTTGACCCAGACCGCCCAGCTGCCGAGCGGGGTGAGCGTGGCCTGCCCGTCGCCGTAGGTGAGGGCGCCGACCGCGGCGAGGGCGCGCAGCGCCCAGTCGAGCAGCGGTGCGAGCTCGGCCTCGGCGACCGGTACGGCGGCCTCGGCGGCGGACACGGCGGCACCCGCGGCCGCGGTGGACCCGGAGACGCGGGGCACCTCCGGCGCGCCCGAGGCGGGGGCGTAGGGGACCTCGCAGCGCTCGGTGCGCAGTTCGGTGACCCGCTGGCGGAGCAGGTCGAGGAGCTGTTCCACGGGGACGGGACCGGCGGAGAGCTGGAGGAAGGAGAGGACCTGGGGCATGGCCGAGACGACCTCGGCGACGGCCGCGGGCTCGAGGTCCCCGGGTTCGGGGTGGGCGAGCGACCAGGCGTCGAACAGGGCGACCCAGCCCCGCAGGACGGCGCTGTCGTCGCGGTCCCAGGCGCGCAGCCGCCAGCCGGGGCGGGCGCTGTCGCCGTGGACCTCGACGAGGCCGGCGAGGCGGGCGATGTCCCAGTCCGCCCGGACCTGGTCCACGGTCAGGCCCAGTTCACGTGCGGCGCGTTCCGCGGTGGTGTCGGAGAGGGTGGCCTTGCCGTCGGCGGTGGCACCGGCCCGGCCGGGGCCGAGGGCGGCGTCGGCCCAGCGGGCGACGCGGGCGGCGGCGGCCAGGCCGGAACGAGCCATTCCGGCCAGCTCCGCGGGCGCCGGGGTGCCCTCGGGCGGGCGGGGCGCCCGACGGCGCGGGCGCCGCTGGTTCACGGCTCTGGGGGCGGCGGCCAGGGGTCGGGGTCGGACGAGTCGAAGCCTGGAGTCGCGCGGGATACGGGACGTCACGGGTGCAGTCTTCCGGTTGACGGTCCGAAAACCCAAACGGACTCGATGCCGGGTATCTCCGGCGGGCGGTGGGCGACGGTCGCGCCGAACACGATGTCGTCGCGGCCCAGTTCCCGGCCGAGGAGCAGCGCCC
>NZ_JBEZWX010000046.1:0-54674 GCF_040637635.1 Streptomyces sp. NPDC028635
GTCGCGGGCGGACCCGCGCCCGCCCCCCTCCGGCGCCCGGACGGTGCCGCGGCGGCCCGCGCCCCCCGCCCCCGCCGCCGGCCGGGCCGACCGACCTACGGAGGGACCTCGCTCTGATGAGCAAGTACGCCATCGTCGGCCTGTCCTGTCTCTTCCCGGGCGCCCGCACCCCCGCCGAGTTCTGGCAGAACCTGCGCAACGGGGCGGACGCCCGCCGGGAGGGCGGTGACGAGATCTTCGGCGCAACGCCCCTGGACGCCGACCTCGACCCGCAGCACCGCATCTACTGCCGCCGCGGCGGCTTCATCACCGACTTCGCATTCGACCCCACCGGCTACCGCCTCGACCCCGAGCAGCTCACCCCCCTCGACCGGATATTCCACTGGTCGATGCACACCGCGCGCGAGGCACTGCGGGACAGCGGCTACGACGCCCGGCCCGAGACCCTCGCCCGCACCGCGCTGATCCTCGGCAACTACTCCTTCCCCACCCCGACCTCGGCCCGGATCAGCGTCCCCCTGGCCCGGGAAGCGGTGCTGGAGGGGCTGCGCCGGGCCGGGCTGCCCGCACTGGCCGGGCTCCCGGAAAGCGCCCCGCTGGTCGACCCCGCCCTGCTGCGCGGTGAGCACCTGCGCGTCAGCGGCTCCCCGGCCGCCGTCACCGCCGCCGCGCTCGGCCTCGGCGGCCCGCGCTACGCCTTGGACGCGGCCTGCTCCTCCGCGCTGTACGCGCTCAAGCTGGCCTGCGCCCACCTCGCCACCGGCCAGGTGGACCTGGTGCTGGCCGGCGGCGTCTGCGCCCCCGACCCCACCCTCATCCACCTCTCCTTCAGCGACCTGCACGCCTACCCGGAGAGCGGCTTCAGCCAGCCCTTCGACGACCGCTCCGAGGGCATCCTCACCGGTCAGGGCGCGGGGATGCTCGCCGTGAAGAGGCTCTCCGACGCGCTGCGGGACGGCGACCGCATCCACGCCGTCATCGACGGCATCGGCCTGAGCAACGACGGCAGCGGACGCCACCTGCTCGTCCCGCAGGGCGGCGGCCAGCTCACCTCCTACGAACTCGCCTACGCCGAGGCCGGCGTGGACCCGTCCGCCATCGACTACCTCGAGTGCCACGCCACCGGCACCCCCCTCGGTGACGCCACCGAGGCCGAGTCCGTGGCCGCCTTCTTCGGCCGCCACGGCAAGGTCCCGCTGATCGGCTCGGTCAAGGGCAACATCGGGCACCTGCTCACCGTCGCCGGACTGAGCAGCATGCTGAAGGTGATCCTGGCCATGGACGAGGGCCACATCCCGCCCACGATCGGCGTCGAGCAGCCGGTGCGCTCGAGTGACGGACGGGTGGGTCAGGAGGTGCTGGTCCGCGAGGGCCGGCCGTGGCCCGAAGGGGTGGGTCCGCTGCGTGCGGCCGTCTCCGCGTTCGGCTTCGGCGGCACCAACGCGCACGTCGTGCTGTCCGCGCCCGAGGCCGCGGAGACCTGGGAACCCGTCGAGGAGGCCCCGGCCGAGCCGCCCGCGCTGGACATCGTCGGCCTGGGCGCGCACTTCGGCCCGCTCGAAGGCGTGGACGCCCTGGAACGGGCCGTCCACGCGGGCTCGGACGCCTTCGGGCCGCTGCCCGAGCGCCGCTGGCGCGGCCTGGAGCAGACCGGCGGCGGCACCCTGGAACAGGCCGGCCTGACCGCGGAGTCCGTGCCGCACGGCGCCTACGTCGACGGGGTGGACGTCGACCCCGTCGACCACAAGATCCCGCCCGCCGACCTGCGCACCTACAACCCGCAGCACGCGCTGGCCACCCAGGTCGCCGACGAGGCGCTGCGCGACGCCGGGTACAGCCGGGCCGTACCGCCGGGAGCGAGCGCGCCCGAGCCGCGGCGGATCGCGGTGGTGGTGGCGATGGAGCTGGAACCGTACACCCACGCCCGGCTCACCCGGTACACGCTCGGGACCTTCCTGCGGGAGCAGTTCGACGCCGCGGGCGTGGAGCTGACCGAGGAGCAGCTCGCCGCGATCGCGGCAGCGGGCCGCGACGCGGTCGTGCCGCCGATCGTGGCCAACGAAGTGCTCAGCTACATCGGCAACGTGATGGCCAGCCGGATCTCCTCGCTGTGGAACCTCACCGGTCCGTCCTTCACCGTCTCGGCGGAGGGTTCGGGGACGGCGGAGGCCCTGGAGGTCGCCCGGCTGCTGCTGCTCGACCCGGGCATCGAGGCGGTGCTGATCGGCGCGGTCGACATGACCGGCTCCGCCGAGCACCTGCTGCTGCACCCCGACGCGGTCTCCGAGGCGGGCCTGACCTTCGCCGACGGAGCCGGCGGGGTGCGGATCGGTGAAGGCGCCGGCGCGGTCGTCGTCACCCGCAGCGGCGAGGCGCACGGCCGGCGCGTCTACGCCCGGCTCGACGCCCTGGCCGTCGGCACGGCCACGGCCCGCGACGGCGCCGTACCGCAGGCGGACGCCGACACGTTGGCCGCCACCGCGCAGGCCGCCCTCGAGGCCGCCGGGATCCGCGCCGCCGAGGTCGGCTATGTCGAGGCCGACGCGGCGGGCACCACCGGCGAGGACGAAGCCGAACTGGCCGCCCTGGCACGCGTGTACCGCGCATCCGCGGCGGACGCCACCGCCGAGGAGGAGCGGGCCCCGGCCGGGCCCGTCGACCCGACGCGCGTCGTCGCCCTCGGCAGCGTCAAGGCACAGCTCGGCGACGCGGGCTGCGCCGCCGGGATGGCCGGGCTGATCCGCACCGTGCTCTGCCTGCACGGCGGCTACCTGCCCGGGACCACCGGATGGCAGCGCCCGGCCCCCGAGTACGTCGACGGCTTCGCCGGTTCCGCGCTGTACGTGCCGGAGCGGTCGCGGCCCTGGCTGCGCGACTCGCGCCACGCCAGGCGGTACGCCGCCGTCAGCATGGTGGGCTCGCAGGGCGGCTGCGCCCATCTGGTGCTCTCCGCGGACGGGACCCGGGGGCGCGCGGTGGACGGCGACTGGCAGCGGGCCGAGGGCCCGGTCCTGCTGGCGCTCTCCGCCGCGAGCCTGGACGGCCTGCTGGCCTCCGTCGAGCGGCACCGCGGCCTGCTGGACGAGGGAGCCGACCCGCTGGCGCTGGCCCGTGCCGCCGCCCGCGAACTCCCCGGCGCCCCCCTGCGCGTGGTCCTCGTCGGCCGCGACCGGGACGACCTGCTCCGCCAGCTGGAGCTCGCCGCCCGGGACATCCCCGGCGCGCACGCCGCCGGCGGCGAGTGGGCCACCCCGGCCGGCTCCTACTTCACCGCCCGCCCGATCGGCCCCGAGGGCAAGGTCGCGCTGGTCTACCCCGGCGCGTTCAACTCCTACCCGGGTCTCGGCCAGGACCTGTTCCGCGCCTTCCCCGGCCTGCTCGAGCACTTCGAGGCGCAGGCCGAGGAACCCGCCCGGCAGCTGCGCTCCGCCCTGCTCTACCCGCGCACCCAGGTGACGCCGGGACGGCGGGAGCTGATGGAGCTGGAGTCCGCTCTTGGCGAGGACGTGCCGTTCATGCTGGCCACCGGCACCAGCTTCGCCATCCTCTACACCCACCTGGTGAGAGACGTCCTGGGCGTCACCGCGCACGGCGGGTTCGGCTACAGCCTGGGTGAGTCGAGCATGCTCTTCGCCACCGGCGGCTGGGCCGCCGAGGGCCGCCGGGACGATCTGATCAGCAACACGCCGATCTTCCGTGACCGGCTGGTCGGCGCCCGCCGCACCGTGCGCGAACTGTGGCAGGACATCCCGGCCGAGACCCCCGCCAAGGACCTGTGGGCCTCGCACGTCCTGCTCACCGACGAGCACACCGCGCAGAGCGCGCTCGCGCGCTACGACCGGGTGTTCCTCACCCACGTCAACACGCCCGGCGAGCTGGTGATCGCGGGTGACCCCGCGCAGTGCCGCGCGCTGATCGAGGAACTGGGCTGCCCGGCGGCCCGCTCGCCGGTCAGCGTGGTGATGCACTGCCCGGTGGTCGACGCCGAACTCGACGGCCTGGCCGGGCTGAACAACTACCCGACCGGCTCCCTCGAGGGCCTGGAGCTGTTCTCCGCCTACGACTACCAGGAGCTGCCCGGCCTGGACCGGGAACGGATCGCCCGGCGCATCGCGCACACCCTGCGCTCCACCATCGACTTCCCGCGCCTGATCCGCACCGCCTACGACCGGGGCTACCGCTACTTCATCGAGGTCGGTCCCGGCGCCACCTGCTCGCGCTGGGTGCGCGACACCCTCGGCGAGCAAGCGCACGTCGCGGTCTGCGTGGACCGGCGCGGTGTGCCGGCCACCAAGTCGATCGCCCAGCTGGTCGCCCGGCTGGTCGGACACGGCCTGCCGGTGGACCTCGGCGCGCTGCTCGGCGCGGGGACCGAGGCCCCGGCGGTCGTTCCCGCCCGGCGCACCACCCGGTTCCGGGTGGGCGGCGGCGACCCCGTACCGGAGCGGGTGGCCCGTGAGGTGCGTGCCGTCGCTCCATCGGTCGGACTGCTGACGGACCGTCAGCCGGTGGCCCGGCCGGTCACCGCATCGGTGGCCGGGCCGCATCCCGCGTCCCAGCCGGCCCCCGTGGCCGCCGCCGCGTCCCAGTCGACCCCCGTGCCCGCCACCGCGTCCGGGTCGGCCCCTGCGCCCGGCGCCGCGTCCAGCCCCTCGGCGCTGCCCGCTGCCGCGTCCAGGCCCTCACCGGTGCCTGCCGCCGCGTCCGGACTGACCGCCGCGTCCGGGCAGGCCGCCGTGCCCGGGCCGGCCGCCGTGCCCGACGCCGGGTCCGAGCCGTCCCTCGCGCCCCCCGTCGTTTCCGCCGCAGGACCCGCCTCCGCCCCCGTCCCGTCCACCGCACCGGAGGAATCCGAGCTCATGCCCGCCGACCCGACTGTCGCGGACCCCGAGGCCATCGTCTTCGACGGCGACCCGATCGCCTTCCTTCCGTGGGCGCCGGCGAGCCCGGCGCCGGCCGCCCCCGCCGTCCCCGCCCTCACGGACCCGCACACCGCCACCGCGGTCCCCGTCCCCGCCGCCGCGCCCGCCGCGTCGTCCGGCCCCGCCGCTCCCGTGGACCCCAGCGACGCCGGCACGTCCGCCGCGGACCTGGTCCGCGAGTTGCGTCAGCAGATGGTCGCCACCCACTCGGTGGTGATGGAGACCCAGCGCGTCCTGCAGAACGCCACCCTCAGCCGCGCCGAGTCGCTGCTCTCCGGACAGCCGACCCCGGCGCAGCCGGCCCCGGCACAGACCCCGCAGGCCCCGGCCGCCTTCCTGCACCGCGCGAGCGCACCCCGGCCCCCCGCCGTGCCCGCGTCCGAGCCCGCCCCGGCGCTCCCGGCCGCCGCGCCCCTCTCCGCGGGGCCCGCCGAAGCCGCCGCACCGCCCGTCACGGCCGCGCCGGCCGGTCCCGCCGCGTCCGGAGGCGGCGCCCCGCTGGAGGGCGTGATCTGGGACGAGGACGCGCTGCTGGAGTTCGCCACCGGCTCCGTGGCCAAGGTGTTCGGGCCCTCGTTCGCGGCGATCGACGCCTACGCCAAGCGGGTGCGGCTGCCCGCACCGCCGTACCACTTCGTCACCCGGGTGACGAAGCTGGACGCGACGACCGGCACCTTCGGACCCGCCACCATCACCACCGAGTACGACATCCCCGAGGACGCCTGGTACCTGGTCGACGGGGGCGCGCCGCCGGCCGTCACCGTCGAGGCCGGCCAGTGCGACCTGCTGCTGGTCAGCTATCTCGGCATCGACTTCCGCAACAAGGGCGAGCGGGTCTACCGCCTGCTGGACAGCTCCCTGACCTTCCGCGGCGGTCTGCCGCGCGCCGGTCAGACGCTGCGCTACGACATCTCCATCGACCGCTTCGTGCACAACGGCGACACGACGCTCTTCTTCTTCAGCTACGACTGCTACGCCGACGGCGAGCTGATCCTCGAACTGCGGGACGCCTGCGCCGGGTTCTTCAGCAAGGAGGAGCTGGCCACCCCGCTCGGTGTCGTCATCACCGACCGTGAGCGCGCCGAACGCGCCGCCTTGACCCAGGGCTACTTCAAGCCGCTCGCCCGCACCGACAAGACGCTGCTCACCGCCGCCGACCTGGAGCTGCTCGCGCAGGGCCGGCCCGGTGAGGTCTTCGGGCCCGAGCACGCCCAGGACGAGGGCCTCAACCCGGCGCTGCGGCTGCCGGACGCGATGCTGCGGATGGTGGACGAGGTGACCGTGGACCGCCTCGGCGGCCCGCGCGGCCTCGGCAAGCTCACCGCCGTCAAGCGACTCCAGCCGGACGCCTGGTACTTCACCTGCCACTTCCCCGACGACCCGGTGCTGGCCGGCTCGCTGGTCGCCGAAGGCGCGGTGCAGCTGCTCCAGACGTACCTGCTCTACCTGGGCATGCACCTCACGCTGCCGGACGCCCGCTTCCAGACCGTCACCGATGAGCGGATCGACGTCCAGGTGCGCGGACAGGTCACCCCGGAGCACTCGGAGATCCGCTACGAGGTCGAGATCATGGACATCACGCTGCTGCCGCGGCCGACCGTGATGGCCGACATCCTCGTCTACCTGGGCGACAAGCCGGTCATCAAGATGCGCAACCTCGGTCTGCAGGTGCGGGAGAAGGACGGCACGCCGTACCGCCCGGAGGCCGGGGGAGTGCCCGCCTTCCTGGGCCGCCGCAACCGCAGCGGCGAGCCCGCGATGATCAACGAGCTGCACCTGGCGCACGCCGCCAAGGGCCTGCTGGACATGGCGATGGGCCCGGAGTTCGAGATCTACCGCAGCAGCCGCGCGCCCTACATCCCCAACGGCGACTTCCAGTTCGTGGACCGCGTGATGTCGCTCAAGGGCACCCGCGGTGATCTGGGCCCCGGCTCGGAGATGGTCACCGAGTACGACTCGCCCGAGGACGCCTGGTACTACCGGCAGAACTCCTACCCGCACATGCCCAACTGCGTGTACATGGAGACCTCGCTGCAGGCGGCCATCTTCCTCGGCTACTACCTCGGCGCCACACTGAAGGACCCCGAGCAGCAGTACGCCATCCGCAACCTGGACGGCCGGGCCACCCTGGTCAAGGACGTCGACCTGCGCGGCAAGACCATCCGCCACCACTCCAAGCTGCTGATGACCAGCGCCGTCTCCGGCGCCGTCCTGCAGAACTTCTCCTACGAACTGTCCGCGGACGGCGAGGTCTTCTACACCGGCGAGTCCCTCTTCGGCTACTTCAGCGAGGCCGCGCTGGCCAACCAGGTCGGCCTGGACAACGGCAGCTACGTCGCGCCCTGGATCGAGCAGGAGCAGGTCGCCGCCGCGCGGGTGCGCCGGATCGAACTGCCCGCCGACGCCCCCGCGTTCACCGACCCGGCCGGCGGGCATCTGCACCTGCCCGGCGACCACTTCCACCTGGTGGACCACGTCGACCTGGTCACCGACGGCGGCCGGCACGGCGCGGGCTATCTGCACGGCCTGCGCACGGTGCGCGACGACGAGTGGTACTTCGACTGCCACTTCCACCGCGACCCGGTGATGCCCGGCTCGCTCGGCGTGGAGGCCGTGCTCCAGGCCATGCGGCTGTTCGTGCTGGAACAGGGCCTGGCCGAGGGCATCGAGAACCCGCGCTTCGCGATGGCCACCGATGTGGAGATGAGCTGGAAGTACCGCGGCCAGATCCTGCGCGGCGACGGCGAACTCCGCTTCGACGTGCACATCAAGGAGGTGCGGCGGGAAGCGGACCGGCTGCTGCTGATCGCCGACGCCGACCTGTGGAAGCCGGGTCTGCGCATCTACGAGCTCACCGACGCGGCCATCGAGGTTCGCTCCGCCCCCGACCACGCCTGAACCAGCCGAGGAGCTGCGCTTCCCATGTCCACCACGCACCCCCAGACCCCGTTGCGCTGGTACGGCGACGGCCTTCCCAGCACCGACCCGGCCGGCGTGTACCAGGTCCTCGCCGACCTCGACAATCCCTGCTTCGTCGTCGCCACCCCGCAGGGGCCCGGCGCCGTCTCCGGCGGCACCGCCGCCCCCGCCGGCCAGGGCCCGCAGCTGCTGGCCGCGGCCGCCCCGCTGCCCCCGCACCGGCTGGGCTCGTCCGCCTTCACCGCCGCCCACGGCGTACGGCAGCCCTACATGGCCGGTGCCATGGCGGGCGGCATCGCCTCCGCCGACCTGGTGATCGCCCTGGCCCGGGAGGGCTTCCTGGCGTCCTTCGGAGCGGCCGGGCTGCTGCCCGAGACGATCGAGAAGGCGCTGCTGCGGTTCGCCGCCGAGATCCCCGGCCTGCCCTACGCCGTCAACCTGATCCACAGCCCCAGCGAGGACCGGCTGGAACGCGAGGCCGTGGAGCTGTTCCTGCGGCACGGCGTGCGCTGCGTCGAGGCGTCCGCCTACATGGGCCTCACCCCGCATGTGGTGCGCTATCGCCTGGCGGGACTGCGGCGGGACGAGGCCGGGCGGATCGTCGCGGGCAACCGGCTGATCGCCAAGATCTCCCGCCCGGAGACCGCCGAGCGCTTCATGCGCCCCGCTCCCGCCGCCACGGTCAGCGCCCTGCTGGAGCAGGGACTGATCACCGCCGAACAGGCGTCCCTCGCCCACCACGTCCCGCTGGCCGACGACATCACGGTCGAGGCCGACTCGGGCGGCCACACCGACCGCCGTCCGCTGCCCGCGCTGCTGCCGTCCATCCTGCGGCTGCGCGACCACGTCCAGCGCGAGCACCGCTACCCCGTCCCCATCCGGGTCGGCGCGGCCGGCGGCCTCGGCACCCCGGTCGCGGTGGCGGCGGCCTTCGCGACGGGCGCGGCCTACGTCGTCACCGGCTCGGTCAACCAGTCCTGTCTGGAGTCCGGGGCGTCCCCGGTCGCCAAGGCGATGCTCGCCGAGGCCGGCATCGCGGACTGCGAGATGGCCCCGGCCGCCGACATGTTCGAGATGGGCGTCGACCTCCAGGTGCTCAAGAAGGGCACCCTGTTCCCGATGCGCGCCCGCCGCCTCTACCAGCTCTACCAGGCCCACGACGGCCTGGAGGCGCTGCCCCCGGCCGAGCGCGCCCGGCTGGAGCAGCAGATCTTCCGCCGCCCGCTGGAGGACGTCTGGCAGGACTGCGTCGCCTACTTCGAGCGCCGCGACCCCGAACAGCTCACCCGCGCCGCGGGCAGCCCCAAGCGCCGGATGGCCCTGGTCTTCCGCTGGTACCTGGGCATGGCCTCGCGCTGGGCGGTGACCGGGCAGGAGGACCGGGCGCAGGACTACCAGATCTGGTGCGGACCGGCCATGGGCTCCTTCAACGACTGGGCCACCGGCAGCTATCTGAAGAACCCCAGCAACCGCAGGGTCGCGGACGTCGCCCACCACCTGATGCGCGGCGCCGCCTTCCACACCCGTCTGGCCCAGCTGCGTCTGGCGGGCGTGCACATCCCGGCCGGCGCCGCCGACTACCGCCCCGTCCCGCTGGAGACCCCCGCCGGCGCCGCCCCCACGGCAGGTGCCCGATGAGCGGCGCCCTGACCCCCGAGACGCTGGAGGAACTGCTCGGCGACCCGGCCGACCCGGCCAACCCGTTCGGGTACGCCGCCGCCGTCGCCCACGACGAGGCGAACGCCTCGCCCGAGCGGCTGAACGAGGTGCTGCGCGACACCGGCTTCCACCTCAACTACCTGCCGGAGCGGTGGGGCGGAACGTTCCGGACCTTCGACCGCAGCCTCACCCTGGTCCGTGCGGCGGCCCGCCGGGACGTCAGGATCATGCCCGGCACCATGTTCAGCATCATCGCCGCCACCTGCCTCCAGCTGCACGGCACGACGGAGCAGCAGGAGCGGGTGGCACGCATCCTGCGGGACGGCGGCGCCGTCGCCTTCGCGCTCACCGAAGCCGACCACGGCAGCGACCTGCTCGCCGGACAGGTGCGGCTCGACCCGGACGGACTCCTGCACGGCGAGAAGTGGCTGGTCGGCAACGGCCTGCGGGCCCAGGCCGTCTACGTCGTCGCCCGCACCGGCGCCCGCGGCCCGGGTGCCTTCACCTCCTTCCTGCTGGATCTGACCGATGGATCCGTGGACGACGACGACCTGACCCGGCTGCCGGCGCCGCCGATCACCGGCATGCGGGGCATCGACCTGGCCACGCTGCGTTTCGACGCCCTCGCGGTGCCGTGGGACGCGCAGGTCGGCAAGGAGGGCGAGGGCCTGGACGTCGCCATCCGGGCGCAGCAGGCGGTGCGGCTGATGAGCATGGCGGGTTCCCTCGGCATCGCCGACACCGCCCTGCGGCTCACTCTCGGCTTCACCGCCGAACGCCGCTTCGGCCGTACGGCACTGTCCGCGACGCCGTACGCGGCACGGGAGGTGGCGACCGCCTCCGCCGCGCTGCTGGCCGCGGACGCGGTGGCGCTGAGTGCCGCCCGCGGCGTGCACGTGGTGCCGGAGGCGTTCAGCGTCTGGGGCCCGGCCGCCAAACACCTGGTCGCCGAGGCCACCGAGGACGCCCTGCGCCACTGCGGCACCGTGCTGGCCACCCGCTCGGTGCTGCGCGAACAGGCCCCCGGCGACGGGGTGTTCCAGAAGCTGCAGCGCGACTCCGCCGTCGTCCGGGTGATCGACGCCAGCCCGTACGCCAACCTGCGCTCCTACAGCGGCCAACTGCCCACCCTGCTCACCACCACAGACACGCCCGCACCCGAGACCCTGCGCCGCGTCTTCGCCCTGGACGCCGAGCTGCCGCCCTACGAGCCCGGCCGCCTCGACCTCATCGCACGCGGGGTCGACCCCGTCCTGGGCGGACTGCCCACCGTGGCCGGCCCTGCCCGTGCGGCCCTGGACGACGACACCTCGGACCTCGTCGCCCGCCTCGCCGAGGCCGTCGCCGGCCTGCCGCACGAGGCGGAGGCCGCACGGCGCCCCGGCGCGGAGCCCAACGCCCTCGCCGACCTCGCCGAGCGCTACGCCTGGCTGCACGGCGCCGCCGCCTGCGTCCACCTGTGGTGGGCCAACCGCGAACGCCCGCTGTACGGCGGCGCACCCGGCGCCACCGGCTGGCTGCGCGCCACCCTCGCCTACCTGCTGGCCCGCGCCGACGGCACCGACCCCCGGCGGAACGGCCCGCACCTGCTGCCCGCCCTCGACGTCCTCGCCGCGCTGCGCGAGCGGGACGAGCTCTTCACCGCCACCCCCGTCCGTCTCGCGGCGACACCTCAGGAGGCCGCCGATGCCCACGCCTGACCTCAGCGCACTGGCCGCCCGGCTGGAGGAGTTCCTCGGCTCCGCGCACGACCCGGCCGGCCGCACGCCGTACGCCCCGATCACCCAGCCGGACGAGCGGGTGCCCTTCCCGGACAAGGCCGTCCAGATGCTGCGCTGCTGGGGGCTGCCGGACTACGGGCTCTCCCACGACCGGCCCGCTCTCTCCGTCCCCCTCGGCGACGCCCCGGGAGGCCGCTGATGCCCCAGCACGACCTGACCGAACTGGCCGCGCGGCTGGAGGAGTTCCTCGGCTGCCCGCACGACCCGGCCGGCCGGATGCCGTACGCCAGGATCATGGAGCTCGACGAACGGGAGTCCTACCCGTACGAGTTCGTGCAGATGCTGCGCGGCTGGGGTGTGCCCGAGTACGCCCTGCCCGGCGAGCAGGGCGGCCGCGCGGGCGACGTGGAGGCCGAGTTCAACCTCGTCCGGCTCATCGCCCGGCGCGACCCGGCCACCGCCACCGCGCTGATCATCACCAACCTGGCCTTCATGCCGGTGTGGATCGCCGGCACCGACGAACAGAAGCGCCGCATCGTCGAGGCCGTCAAGCGCGGCCACCGGCTCTCCTGGGGCCTGTCCGAACGCGCCTTCGGCAGCGACCTGCTGGCCAACGCCATGACCGCGACCAAGGTGGACGGCGGTTACCTGCTCACCGGCGAGAAGTGGCTCATCGGCAACGCCACCTGGTCGGACGGCATGGTGGTCTTCGCCCGCACCAGTGAGCGCGGCGGCACCGGCGGCTTCTCCGTCTTCGTGCTGGACAAGCGCACCGCTCCGGTCGGCAGCGTCCAGGAGCTGCCCGGCGAGCGCCTGCACGGCCTGCGCGCCATGGACATCAGCGGGCTGCGGGTGGAGGGCGTCTTCGTACCCGACGAGGCCCGGCTCGGCGCCGAGGGCCAGGGGCTGGAGACCGCGCTGAAGGCCACCCAGACCGCCCGGGCCCAGATCAGCAGCATCGCGCTGTCCGCCGTGGACACCGGCCTGCGGCTCACCCTGGACTTCACCGAGGGCCGCGTCATCCTCGGCCAGGCCGTCAGCGACATCCCCTACAGCCGCCGTCAGCTGACCGAGGCCTTCGCCGACCTGCTGGTGGCCGACGCGGTCAGCCTGGGCGCGGTGCGCGGGCTGCAGGTGACACCGCAGCAGGTCAGCGTCTCCTCCTCGGTGGTGAAGTACTTCGTGCCGACCCTGCTGGAACGCACCATGTCCCAGCTCGCCGTGGTGCTCGGCGCCCGCTTCTTCCTGCGCGCCCACCCGCACTACGGCGTTTTCCAGAAGATGCTCCGCGACCTGCTGGTGGCCAACTTCGCCGACGGCAACACGGTCGTCAACCTGCGCAACCTCGGCCACCAGTTGCAGCCCCTGCTCAGCACGGCGCTGAACGCCGACGAACAGCTGCGGGCCGAGGCGGTCGGCAACGCGGCCGTGCTGTACGGCATCGACCGGTCCATGCCGCCCTACCAGCCCTGGCTGCAGGAGCTGTTCAGCCGCGGCCGGGACGACACCGTGCTGGCCGCGCCGGACGCCGTCGCCCGGCTGCGCGCCCTCGCCCAGGACGCCAAGGAGGACGACCAGCGCGACTGGCTGGTCCGGGCCGCCGACACCGCCGGGGAACTGCTCGGCCACACCGGCTCGCTCGCCGAGCGGTGCGAGCGCCTGCGCGCCGAACTGGGCCGCGCCTACGGCCAGTCGGCGGAATTGTTCGACCTGGCCAAGGAGTACTGCGTGGTGCACGCCGCCGCCGCGTGCGTGCTCACCTTCGTGCACTCGCACGAGGCCCTGGACGAGCCGCTGCCCAACGCCGCCGTGCTGCTGCTCCAGCTGGAGCGGCTGCGCCGGCACCTGCGGCCGCACGAGGCCGTCACCGACCGGGCCGTCGTGGACGAGGTGATGCGGGTGCTGCGGCACTTCCACCGCGAGGAGCGGCTCTTCTCGCACTGGCAGTTCCCGCTCGCCGCGCGCGCCGTCGACCCGGACGCCGTCCGCCACTGACCCGAGGAGGACACCGGCGTGAGCACGCTCCGCGCCCCGGGCGCGTTGGTCCCGCCCTCCCGCGGCCCGGTGAACGCCGGGCCGGCCGTCCCGTCGCCCGCGCCGACCTCCGACCCGGCCGTCCTGTGGCTGCTGCCCGAGCGCGCGGTGGACGGCTTCGCCGGCGCGCTCGGCGGCCCGCGCCTGCTCACCGAGGAGGAACGCGCCCGCCTGCGACGGCTGCGCGGCGAGGGCGCGCGCCGCCGCTTCCTGGGCGCACGGATGCTGGCCCGCTACGCGCTCAGCGCGCGCAGCGGGCGGCCCGTGCACACCTGGCGCTTCCGGGCCGGCCCCTGGGGCCGGCCCGAGCCCGAACCCCCGTGCGGGGGGCTGCGGTTCAACCTCTCGCACACCGAGGGCCTGATCGCGTGCGTGGTCACCAGTGGCCGCGCCTGCGGGGTGGACGTCGAGTGCGCGCCCGCCTCGCCGGACGCGGTCACCCACCTCGTACCGCACCTGGCCGACACCGAACGCGCCGAACTGGCAAGCCTGCCGCCGGCGGCCCGTGCCGACCGGCTCAGCGAGCTGTGGGTGCTGAAGGAGGCGTACCTCAAGGCCCTCGGTACCGGGATCACCCGGGACCTGGCCGGCTTCACCTTCACCGCCCCGTCCGCCGGGCCGATCACCGTGCACGACCCCTGCCGGCCGCCCGGGGCGGGTCGGACCTGGTCGTTCGACCTGCTGCGCCCCGCACCCGGATACGTGCTCGCCGTCGCCGCCGAGCACGGCCGGCCGGGCGACCTGCACCGTGTCGACCTGGCCGACCTCGCCGATCTGCCCGCCGCCTGATCACCCGTCCGTTTCACAGTGAGGACCACCATGGCACCCGACCACACCCCGCGCGTCGCCGTCATCGGCGCGGGCGTCTCCGGCATCTCCGCCGCCTACCACCTGCGTGACCGCGCCCGGATCACCCTCTTCGAGCGGGAGGACCGGCTCGGCGGCCACGCGAACACCGTCGAGGTCGAGGAGAACGGCCGCGTCCTCGGGATCGACACCGCCTTCGTCGTCTTCAACCGCCCCGCCTACCCCAACCTCTACGGCTTCTTCGACGAGCTGGGCGTGGACGCGGTGGAACACCTCGGCGGCTTCAACTTCTTCGACCTGGACTCCGGCCTGGAGTACGGCACCGAGGAACTCGACCTCGGCGAGGACGAGGTGCGGGCCCGCTACGCCGGCTCCCCGGAGTTCCTCACCATCTGGCGCGAGGCCCGCCGCTTCCACACCGAGGGCCGCCGCGACTTCCTGCGCCGCCGCACCGACATCCCGCTCGGCGAGTACCTGGACCGCGGCGGCTACAGCCAGGAGTTCCGGCACTCCTACGTCATCCTGCTCTGCTCCGCCGTGTGGTCCGTGCCCGCGGAGCTGATCTGGGAGATCCCCGCCTCCACGGTGATCGCCTTCTACATGGGCCACGACGAGGGCGGCCTGGGCGGACGCCGGGTGGACTGGCGCACCGTGGGCGGCGGCTCCATCTCCTACGTCCGCAAGGCGATCGCCGCGATCGGCCCCGAGATCCGCACCGGCGAGCCGGTCACCGGCGTCCGCCAGGAAGCGGACGGCGTCGTGGTGACCACCGCCGCCGGCAGCGAGCGCTTCGACTACGCCGTCATCGGCGCGCACGCGGACGAGGCGCTGGCGATGCTGGACAACCCCACCGAGCGGCAGCGGACCGTCCTCGGCACCGTGCGCTACAACTCCTCCGACGTGGTGCTGCACACCGACGACTCGGTGATGCCCGCCGACCGCGAGCGCTGGGAGGCGTGGAACTACGGGAAGGTCTCGGCGGACGGCCGGGCGCACACCTACGTCGCGTACTACATGAACAAGCTGCACGGCTTCACCGCCGAGCAGGACTACTTCGTCACCCTGGACTACCCGCGCGAGGTCCGTCCCGAGACGGTCATCGCCCGCTTCCCCTACACCCACCCGATCATCGACAACCAGGTCCGGGAGCTGCAGAAGGACATCTACGACGTCAACGAGGGCACCCGGGTCAAGCTCTGCGGCTCCTACTTCCACTCCCGCAAGCTGGGCTGGGACCAGATCGGCTCGCACGAGGCCGGCTTCTCCTCGGGCGCCGAGGCGGCCCACCGGCTGCTGGCGGAACTCGACGGCCCCGGCGCCTGAGTCTCACTCCTGGTGGCGCTGTGCGGACTCGTGCTCCTGGGCGAGCCTGCGCAGCGCCATCAGGGCGGGCTCCAGCAAGGTGGTGAGGACGACGGCGCGCTCGGCCAGCTCCAGCGGGTCCGTCACCCCCTCCAGATGGTCGAGGTCGAGCCGTGCGGTCTCCTCGGCGAGGCGGGCGTAGGGCAGCAGGGCGTGCCAGTCCAGGGCCATCCCGAACTGCTGGAGGCTGGCCAGCGTCTCCGCCAGCACCCCACGGGCCGGGGCATGGCTGTGCACCTGCCAGCCCAGCTCCTTCAGCAGGGCGTCCACCGCGGCCGGGTGCTCGGACTCCCCGGCGGGCTCCTCCGGGAGGCGGATCGCGCCGAGGGCCAGACCGAGCACCAGGTGGGGATGGGACTGCTCCTCGGACAGCGCCCCCAGCACCTGCCGGGTGGCCTCCACGGAGAGCCCGCGCACCCCGATCAGGGCCCGGATCAGCCGCAGCCGGCGCAGGTGCTGCTCGTCGTAGTCGGCCTGGGTGGCCGAGGTGTGGCGGCCGGCGGGCAGCAGCTCCTCCCGGATGTAGTACTTGATCGTCGGCACCGACACCCCACTCTTCCGGCTGAGTTCGGAGATCCGCATCGGTCCTGTCTCCTTCTGTTCATTCGATAGCTCCACTGTCTATAGTGGATAGCGACAGTATCCATAGTGACACTATCCATTATGCCCGTCGGCGGCTTCCGCAGGTAGGCCCCTCTCAGGAAGAGCACCGTCATGCCCACACTTCCCTGGACCACCCCGAACGAGCCGCAGCCCGGCGTCACCACCGCCCTGGTGATGGCCTCGCGCCTGGAGGTGCGCTCCCTCAAGGACGTGCCGCGGTTCTTCCTCCAGTCGCTGGCCGCCTGGAAGCAGGTGCGCGGCGCGCAGGGCGCCCTCGGCGCCTCGCTGATCGCCGACCCGCTGCGCCGCACCTTCTGGACCCTGTCCGCCTGGGAGAGCCGGGAGCAGCTCTACGCCTACGCCAAGGCGGAGCCGCACCACACGATCGTGAAGGGCCTGCGCTCCACCATGCGCCGGTCCGTCTTCACCTTCTGGGAAGTCCCCGTCGGCGAGCTGCCGATCACCTGGGCGGACGCCAAGCGCCGCATCGCCGAGCAGCAGGCCGCCGAGGCCCGCTCCTGAACCCCGTCACCACCGACCGATCCGTTCCCTTCGCCGTCCCCTGACGAACCGCCGAGGAGAGAGACCCCCCATGCCCAAGCCCGATATCCGGTCGGCGCCGCTGTGGCTGTCGATCGTGGCCTCCAGCGTCCCGATGTTCATGGTCGCGCTGGACAACCTGGTCGTCTCGACCGCCCTGCACACCCTGTCCGTAGAGCTCGACGCCTCCACGCAGGACCTGCAGTGGTTCGTCAACGCGTACGTGCTCAGCTTCGCCTGCCTGCTGCTCACCGCCGCGGCGCTCGGTGACCGCTTCGGCCGCCGCCGGGTCTTCGTCCTCGGCATCACCCTGTTCACCGTCGCCTCCGTCTTCTGCGGCCTCGCCACCACCAGCGGCGAGCTGATCGCCGCCCGGGCCGTCCAGGGCGTCGGCGGCGCGGCCGTGATGCCACTCTCCCTGACCCTGCTGTCCCAGGCCGTCCCGGCCAACAAGCGCGGCCTGGCCCTCGGCCTGTGGTCCGGCATCAGCGGCCTGGCCGTCGCCATGGGCCCGGTCGTCGGCGGCGCCGTGGTGGACGGCCTGGACTGGAAGTGGATCTTCTGGGTCAACGTGCCGGTGGGCATCGTGGCCGTCCCGCTCATCCGCTTCGTCCTGCGCGAGAGCCGGCTGGAGGGCGTGGGCCTCGACCTGCCGGGCATGCTGCTCGCCGCGGCAGCCCTGTTCGCCGTGGTCTGGGGCATCGTGCACGCCTCCGACGACGGCTGGACCTCCGGCACCGTGCTCGGCGCGTTCGCCGCCGGGGTCGTCCTGCTGGTCCTCTTCCTGCTCTGGGAGCGCCGCGCCGCACAGCCGATGCTGCCGCTGTCCTTCTACCGGGTGCGCGCCTTCACGCTCACCAACGTCGTCTCCGCCAGCATGTACTTCGGCGTCTTCGGCTCGCTCTTCCTGCTCGCCCAGTACCTGCAGATCGCCCCGCCGCGCACCCCCTTCGAGGCGGGCGTGCGCACCCTCGCCTGGACCCTGATGCCGATGTTCGTCGCGCCCGTCGCGGGTGTGCTGACCAACAAGGTCGGCGGCGGCCGGCTCATGGCCTTCGGCCTCTTCCTCCAGGGCGTCGGCCTGGCCTGGATCAACCTGGTCGCCGACACCGACACCGCCTACGGGACCCTGGTCGCACCGATGGTCGTCGCCGGCATCGGCATGGGCTTCGTCTTCGCGCCCACCGCGGCCGTGGTGCTCGGCTCGGTCGCCCAGGAGCACGCGGGCAAGGCCTCCGGCGCCAACACCACCGTCCGCGAGGTGGGCGGCGCGCTCGGCATCGCCGTACTGAGCACCGTCTTCGCCAATCACGGCAGCGCCGCGTCGCCCTCGGACTTCGTCGACGGCATGCACCCGGCCGTGTGGGTGGGCGTCGGCGTCGTCCTCGCCGGCGCGCTGTGCGCGCTGGGCATCCCGCGCCGGCCGCAGCCCGCCGACACCCCGGCCGCCGGGCCCGAGGCGGCCGCCCCCGACGCGGACCGCACCGCGGCCGCCACCGCCTGACCGCCCATCCCAGACCGGCGCGGGTGCCCGAATCCCCCGCGGGCACCCGCGCCACCCGTGCCAGGAGAAGGAAGCCATGGAACCCTCACTCGAAGGCTGGGACATCGCCCACGTCGACGGCGACGACACGCTCCCGTGGATCCCCTGGGGCACCCAGGGCAAAGCGAGAGCCAGGATCGCCGCCCGCGCGGACGGCTACCACGTCGCCATCGTGGAGGCCGAGCCCGGCTACCGGACGGAGCCGCACGTGCACCGGCACGCCGAGTTCCTCTACGTCATCGAGGGAACCTGCAGCAACCAGGGCCGCACCATGACCCGCGGTGACGTCTTCGCCGCCGCCGCGGGCTCCGCCCACACCCACTTCGTCGCGGAAACGCCCCTGAGGTACGTCTCGATCTTCAAAACCGAGGGTGACGAAGACAAGAGCTGACACAGCGCTTTCGGCACCCTCACCGAACCGAGGATTCCCATGATCGTCGAATCGTCGTCCGACAGTGCCCGCAAGACCTTCTTCCGCGTCCTGGGGCCGTTGCGAGTCTGTTCCGGCACACGGGAGGCAGCCCTCCCCGAAAGCCGCCAACTGATCGTCCTGGCCGTGCTGGTGACCGAGGTCAACAAGGCCGTCCCGCTCGGCAGGCTGGTCGACGCGGTGTGGGGCGACACCCCGCCGGTCACCGCGGACAAACAGATACAGACCTGTGTGTGGCGGGTCCGCAAGGCCCTCGTCCAGGCCGGGTCCCGGGCCGACCTCATCGAGACGGTCCGCGGCGGCTACCTGCTGCGGCTGCCCGACGGATCCGTCGACACCCAGCTCTTCGAGCAGCTCAGGGAGCGCGGCCGGCTGCGGGCCCGGGCCGGCGACCCGGTGGGCGCCGTCGCCGACTACCGCGCCGCTCTGGCGCTGTTCCGGGGAGAGCCGCTGGCCGGGCTCGCGAGCCGGGCGCTCGAGCCGGTCGCCGCGTACTGGGCCGAGCGCCGGCTCACGCTGCTGGAGGAGTGCTTCGACGTCGAACTCGCCCTCGGTCACCACCGGGAACTGGTCGGCGAACTGAGCCTGCTGGTCGACGAGCACCCGTTACGCGAGCAGCTGCGCTGGCACCTGATGACGGCGCTCTATCTGTCCGACCGCCGGGCCGACGCCCTCGCGGTCTACCACGCGGGCCGGGCCGCACTGATCAGCCATGTCGGCCTCGACCCCTGCGCGCGCCTCCAGGAACTGCACCAGCGGATCATCGCCGGCGACCCGGTCCCGGTGCCCGAGGCCGTCGCGTACCCGGGGCCCGCCCTGCGGGGCGTGTCCTGAGCGACGCCTCGCGTCACCGGGCACCGGCGGCCGCCGCCTGCCCGGCCTGCTGCCCGGCGTGCTCCCCTTCCTGCTCCCCGGCCTGTACGAGCTCGGCCGCGAGCGTCTCCAGCGCCTGCCGGAGCACATCGACGGCCTTCGCGTACTCGGCGAGATCGATGTGCTCCCGGTCGGTGTGATCGAGAGCGGAGTCGCCCGGACCGTACACGGCCATCGGCACGTTCCAGTGCGGCTCGACGATGTTGAGGTCGGCCGTACCGGTCTTGAGCTTCAGCGTCGGACGCGCGCCCTGAGCCCGTATCGCGGAGCACAGGGCGCGCACCGCGGCCCCCCGGGTGTCGACGCGCACCGCCGGGGTCCGGTCGTCGATCTCCAGCACGGCGTCGCCGGCCGCGTCGGTCAGGAACCGCTCGAACGCCTCCAGGTCGAACCCCGGGGGAGTGCGGCAGGCGATGGTCATCCTCGCCTCCTCGATCGTGCCGCCCATCTCCGTCAGCGTCGGGATGGGCCGGTCGAAGGCACGGGTGCCCGCCGTGTGCGCCGCGCAGTAGCCGGCCACCTCGTTCCAGAAGGCGACGGCCGCCTCGGACGCCTTCTCCTCGGGGCTCGCCGTGTGCACGGCGGGCCGGCGCACGGCGTACCGCACCACGACCCGCCCCTTGTACCCGATGCCGACACCGGACCACCCGTTGGGCTCCCCGACGAAAGCGGCGTCGGGCCGGTGCCCCTGGAGAAGGTGCGTCGCACCCCGCCCGAAGGTCTCCTCCTCGACCACCCCCGCGACCACCAGGCGCACGGGGCCCACCTCGGCGGCCGCGGCCGCGCAGATCATGGTGGCCAGCGGTCCCTTGGCGTCCACCGTGCCACGCCCGTACAGGACGGTGCCCTCCCGCCGCACCTCGAGGGGGCTCGGCACGGTGTCCATGTGGCCGATGAGCATGATGGTCGGGCCGGAGGCCGGCCCGCGCGCGGCGATGACGTTGCCGACCTCGTCGAGGTGCGTCTCGAACCCCCACTCCCGCAGCTCCCCGGCGAGGAAGGCGGCCAGCTCCGCCTCCTCGCCCGACGGCGACGCGATGCCCACCATGCGGTGCAGCAGCGACTCGGCACGTGTACTCATCAACACTCCTTGCGGGGAAGGGACATGCGGGCGTTCACAGCGAGGAGGGCCGGCGGGACCCCCGGACGAACGTCGTGCCGGTGCCCGCCCGGGCGGCGAGCACCGGGGAGTCCAGGCGGCCGTCGGCGAGCACGACGTGCGCCACCCCGGCCCGGAAGGCCTCACCCGCGCTGCGCAGCTTCACCTTCATGCGCCCGCCCGTGCCGTCCAGGTAGGTGCCCAGCTCCTCGTCGGGCACCTCGGCGACCAGGCTGGCCGGATCCGAGGGATCGCGCAGCAGCCCGGGCACGTTGGACAGGATGATCAGCCAGTCGGCCGCCAGGGCCACCGCGAGCCGTGCGGCGAACCGGTCGGCGTCGACGTTGAGCATGCCGTTGTCCGGGTCCCGTGCCGGAGGCGACAGCACGGGGACGTAGCCGCCGTCCAGCAGGGTCAGCAGGAGATGCGGATCCACCTGCTGGACGCGCCCGGAGAAGTCGTCCCGGACGACCCGCTCGACCCCGTCGACCACGGCTCTGGCCGGCGGGGTCCTGCGGGCGGTGACCAGGGATCCGTCGATCCCCGACAGACCGACGGGACGCAGTCCCGCGCCGGCCAGCTCCCCGAGCAGTCTCGGTTTGACGCGGCCGAGCATCGCCATGACCAGCGCGTCCAGCGCGGCGGCGTCGGTGTAGCGGCTGTGCCGGCCGTTCGGCGCGGTCAGGGTGCGCACCGGCCGGCCGAGTTCGGCGGCGAGCCGGTCGGCCTCGGCGCCGCCGCCGTGCACGACGACCACCTCGCCGCCCTGCCGAACGAGGTGGGCGATGTCGGCACAGGCGCGGGCCATCTCCGCGCCGAGCGAACCGCCCACCTTGATCACGAACCGCTCAGGCCGGGTGGAGCCCGGCGAAGCGCAGTCCCGCGGTCTCGTCATGGCCGGCGGCGATGTTGAAGCACTGGACGGCATTGCCGGCACCTCCCTTCACCAGGTTGTCGATGGCCGCCACGACGATGAGGTGATCTCCCTCCGCGTTGAGCGACAGGCCGATGTCGCAGTAGTTGGTGCCGCTGAGGATCTTCGGCTCCGGCATCCGGCGCAGGGCGGACCGCTCCCTGACCAGCCGTACGAACGGCTCGTCCTGGTAGGCCGCGCGGTAGAGCGCCCACAGCTCGCGCTCGGTGACGGCCCGGGACGGGGTGATGTGGCAGGCCACCTGGATGCCGCGCACCGCCTCGATGCCGGTCACCGTCATGTGCACGGGTACGCCGCAGGCCTGCTCGATCTCCGCGGTGTGCCGGTGACCGTGCGGCTTGGCCATGCGCAGGGCACCGCTGCGCTCGGGATGGTGGCTTCCCTCGTCGGGGGTCCTGCCGCCGCCGCTGGAGCCGGTACGGGCGTCGACCAGGGCCGTGCCCGCGACCAGGCCCGCCGCGGCGAGCGGATGCAGGGCGAGGATGGCGGCGTTGGCCATGCAGCCCGGCACCGCGATGTGGGTGGCCCCGCGCAGCCGCTCGCGGTGCAGTTCGGGGATGCCCGGCTGGAACCGCTCCAGCCAGGACTCCTCCGGTGCGGCGCCGGCGTAGAAGCGTTCCCGGCGGGCGCTGTCGCGGAGCCGGAAGTCGGCGCTCAGGTCCACCACCCTCGGCGCCAGCGCGGACCAGCTGCCGATGTTCTTCGCCGACGCGCCGTGCGGCACCGCGAGGAAGACGACGTCGGACTCCGACAGGTCCTCCTCGGCCACGAAGGACAGGTCGCTCTGGCCGCGCAGATTGGGATGCGCGGCACTGAGCGGACGCCCGCGAAGGCGCGTCGAGGTGGCCTGGGCCAGCTCCACGTGCGGATGCTGCAGCAGCAGCCGGACGAGTTCCCCGCCGATGTAGCCGCCGGCGCCGATCACCGAGGCTCTCACGCGACCACCGTTTCCAGGACGTGGCCGACGAGCAGGTCGGCGATGTCCAGTCCGGTGGCCGAACCGAGCCCGTGGAACTCCATGGTGTGGTTGACCTCGGTGACCAGGACCTCGCCGTCGGAGCGTTCGATCAGGTCGACCGCGAGCATGCCGCCGCCGACCGCCTCCGCGGCCCGCAGCGCGAGCTTGGCCAGCTCCGGAGTGACCTCGCAGCGCTCCGTGGCCGCGCCACGCGCCGTGTTGGTGATCCAGTGCTCCGACCTGCGGTAGACGGCCGCGACGACCTGGTCACCGAGCACGATGGCCCGTATGTCACGGCCCGGCTTGTCGATGAGTTCCTGGACATAGAAGACCGAGTGCACCGGTGAACGCAGCGCCTGCTTGTGCTCGACGAGCGTTTCCGCCGCGTCCCGGTCGTTGACCTTCGACAGCAGCCGCCCCCACGAGCCGACGGCGGGCTTGACCACCGCCGGGTACCCGATCTCCTCGATGGCCCGCAGCGCCGCGTCGGGGGTCACCGCCACCACCGTCCGCGGGGTCGGCAACCCGGCGCGCACCAGCGCCAGCGACGTGAGGATCTTGTCGCCGCAGACCTCGATGACGCCGCTCGGGTTGAGGACCTGATGGCCCGTCGCCTCGAAGAGCCGCGCCGCGTAGACGCTGCGCGTGTGCGACATGATCCGGTTCACCACACCCCGGTACCGCACCGGCGGCGCCGCGTGGAGGTCGCTGATCAGCGTACGGTCGTCGATCGACACGTACGGGACACCGCGTCGCTCGAGGGCGGCGAAGATCTGCCGCTCCTCGAGACGGACGCGGGTGGTCAGGACGGCCAGGAGGCCGTCCTGCGACACACTCGTGGTCACCCGTTACTCCCCGAAGTCTTCCTCGATCTCCGGAGCGAGCGCGAACTCGACCGGGTCCAGGCAGATGATCTCCAGCTCCACCTGGCAGCCCGGGCAGACGACGATCGACGTCACGCGCAGGTCCGGAGCCGTCGGTACGGTCGCGGTGCACTCCGGGCAGGTGTTCGTGGTGGCGGTGGTCATGACGCGCTCTCCTTCGTGGTGTGAGGGTGGTGCACGGATGTCGTGCGGGGCCGGCCGTCCAGGACGGCCAGGGCGGCGGCGACGACGTGGTCGGCGCTGACGCCGGCGGCGCGGAGCTGGGTGCGGTGGTCGCCCGGCCGGGAGGCGAAGGCGTCACTCACCCCGACGCGCAGCACCCGGGCCGGCCGGTGTTCGGCGACGGCCTCGGCGACCGCGCCGCCCAGCCCGCCGAGCACCGAGTGGTCCTCGACGGTCACGATGCCGGCGGTGCTGTCGGCGGCCCGCACCACCGCCTCGACGTCGAGGGGCTTGATGGTGTGCATGTTCAGCACCGCCGCCTCCACGCCCTGTCCGGCGAGCCGGTCGGCCGCCTCCAGCGCGAAGAGGACGGGGTGGGAACCGGCCGCGATGATCGTCAGGTCGCCGCCGGTGCGCAGCTTGGCCGCCCGGCCGACGGTGAAGCCGGCGTTGCCGCGGCGGACCGGGTCGGTCGGACCGCGGCCGAGCCGGATGTACACCGGACCGGGCAGGTAGGCCGCGGCGTTGACCATCCGCACCGTCTCCTCGGCGTCCGCGGGCGTCATCACCGTCATGTGCGGCAGCGACCGCATCACGGCGAGGTCCTGCTGGGCGTGGTGGGTCGGCCCCAGATGGCCCGCGGACAGGCCGGAATGCGTGGCGACGATACGGACCGGCAGCCGGTGGTAGGCGATGTCGATCTTGACTTGTTCCAGGGCCCGCGCGGAGGCGAAGGCGGCCATGGTGTTGACGAAGGGCAGCAGGCCGGTGCTGGCCAGAGCCGCCCCGACGGACATCAGGTTGGCCTCGGCGATCCCGAGGTCCACGTACTGCTCCGGCAGGACGGCCTCGAACTGCTTCTCCAGCCCGCCCATGTCCGAGTCCAGGCACCAGATCCGCCGGTCCGCCTGCGCCAGTTCGAGCAGGGTGGCGCGGTAGGCGGCCCGGTCGGAGCCGTCCTGCCGCGGGTCGGCGGCCGGCCGCGCCGTGCCCACCCCGCTCAGCGTGCCGCTCATGAGGAGGCTCGCAGGGCGGCGAGCGCTCGCTCGTACGCCGCCTCACCGAGCTTGGCGAAGTGGACCTGCTTGCGGTGCTCCAGATGGCGCACCCCGCGGCCCTTGACCGTCTCCGCGATCAGCATGGTCGGGCGCCCCGGAACCGGGACGGACCGCAGCGCCGGAACCAGTTCGGCGAAGTCGTGGCCGTTCACCTCGGCCACCTGCCAGCCGAAGGCCCGCCACTTGTCGGCGAGGGGCTCCAGCCCCATCCGGCCCTCGGTCGGACCGCTGATCTGCAGACGGTTGCGGTCCACCACCGCGGTCAGGTTGTCCAGCCCCAGGTGGGCGGCCGCCATCGCCGCCTCCCACACCGACCCCTCCTGCAGCTCGCCGTCGCCCATCAGGGTGAACACCCGGTTGGGCCGTCCGGCCCGGCGGGCGGCCAGGGCCAGTCCGGTGGCCAGCGACAGACCGTGGCCGAGCGACCCGGTGGCGAACTCCACGCCCGGCACCGCGGGTGTCGGGTGCGCCATCAGCCGCCCGGTGGCGCTGCCGTAGGTGTCCAGCTCGGCGGGGGCCAGGTACCCGCGCTCGGCGAGCGTCGCGTACAACGCGGCGCTGGCGTGGCCCTTGCTGAGCACGAAGTGGTCGCGCCCCGCCCAGTCCGGCTCGTCCGGGCGCACCCGCATGACCCCGAAGTACAGGGCCACGAGGATGTCGGTCGCGGACAGGGAACCGCCCACGTGCGTGCCGATCGCACCGGCACCGATCTTGAGCACGTGCTCGCGGACCGTCATCGCCCGGGAGCGCAGGTCGTCCCAGCGCGCGGCCTCGTCCGTGACCGCCTCGGCGATCTGGAGGCTCACGCCGGCACACCGACCTTCCGGCCGTGGCCCTTGACGGCGGCCCACGGCGGCTCGTAGTCGAGGCCGCGCGCGAAGCGGGCGATGACGTCGAGGTTCTCCCAGACCCGCTCGAAGGCGGTCGCGTACTCCTCCAGCGCGGGACCGGCGTCGGGGTTCAGGTGCATGCGTCGCAGGCAGAGGGAGTCCTCGATGACCTGGCAGGTCACGGGGTAGGCGGCCAGGTCGTACCGCTGCGGGTTGGCCCCGGGCAACGACCACGGAAGGCCGTTGCCGTAGGCGTTCTGCTCCTGGAACACCGGCTGACCGGGCAGCGGAATGATCTGATAGTGCGTCAGCGGCACACCCTCCGCGAGCAGCGCACGGCGCAGCGCCTGGCGGAACCGGCCCGGCGTGACCCCGTCCAGGCCCGCCGCCTGCGGGTCGAAGCGGAAGCGCAGCATGTGCCACATGTGGGTACGGTCGTCCGGGACGGGCGGGACGACGATGCCCGGCAGCGCCGCGAGCCGCGACAGGAAGACGGGGATGTTCTGCTCGCGGCGCACCTGGTAGTCCCAGAACCGGGCCAGCTGCGAGCGGGTGAACGCGGCCAGCACCGAGCTGAGCTTGAGGTTCGATCCGCGGGTGGCGGACACGTACAGCCGTTCCTCCGTGCTGAGGTCCTCGCCCAGGATGCGCAGGCTCCGGCAGCGCTCGGCGACGTCCTCGTCGTCGGTGACGATCAGGCCGCCCTCACCGCACGTCGGGATGGACTTCTCCACGTTGAGGCTGAACACCGAGGCGGCGCCCATGGAGCCGGCGGTCTCACCGCGGTACTTCCCGCCCTGCGCCTGCACGGCGTCCTCGACCACCAGCAGGTCGTACTTGCGCGCCAGGGCGCGGATCTCGTCCATGTCGGCGGGCAGGCCACCGAGATGGACCGGGACGATCGCCCGGGTACGGGACGTGATCTTCGCTTCGATCTGCCGCACGTCGATGTTGAACGTGACCGGGTCGATGTCGACGAAGACCGGGATCGCCAGCTGGTACAGCGGCGCCATCGCGGTCGCCACGTAGCTGAGGGCCGGCACGATCACCTCGTCGCCGGGCTGGAGGCCGAGGGCGGTCAGCGCCAGCTCCAGCGCCACGGTGCCGCTGTTGACGGCCACCGCGTAGCGGGTGTCGCAGAACTCGGCCCACTCCGTCTCGAGCCCGCTGATCTCCTGCTCGTTCTTCGCGCCGACCGTGAACTTGCGGCTGTCCAGGGCCCGCAGGACGGCGTCCTTGTCCTCCTGCGTCACCACCGGCCACTCCAGCCGCCGATGTTCCGGACGAACCACGGGCTTGCTGCCGAACATCGCCAGCTGCGCCTTCATGTCTCTCCCCTTGTGAGCGGAACAGGCCCCGCCTGCTCCCTGTCGCCGGAATGCATGAACCGGGACGGGTGCACCACAGTCCGTGCACGGCACGGTCAGCACCTCGATGTCGACGAGCCGTCCACGACGCCGTGGCCCCCCGGCCCTGAGGTGGACGCTAGGGCCGGTCGCTCTTGTCGTGTTCTCACGGTGATATCCGGCCACTCAATTCCCCGGGTGAGCGCCGGGACGAGGGGCACTGGCACCGGCCGGTCCGGACACATGCACCCGCCGTCGCGCCCGCCGGCACCGACACGTGCACCGGCCGTCCCCGACGCGTGCACCGACCGGCCCGGACATGTGCACCGGCCGGCCCGGACCGGCCGGCCCGGTGGAGAGAGCGGCGTGAGACCGCCGTGAGAGGGGTCGTCCCTACCGTGTCCCCGTCCCGACCGATGGCCCGAGCAGGAGGTGTGCGGGGTGGACACCACACAAACCGCCCGGCGCGTGGTAACCACGGCCGACTGGCGGCTGTCCGACGAGGTGCCGGAGCACGTGACCGCCAGCTGCCTCTACGACTCCGCCGCCTGGCTGCGCGCCTGGGAGGGCATCGGCATCGAGAAGCGCTCCCGGCACGCGTACGTGCACACCGACCCGGCGGACCCGGACGGCGCGTCGGTCCTCCCGCTCTACGCCGTCCACGAGTCGCCCTTCTGGGACGGATACGAGCGGCAGGTCGGCCTGGTGGGCCGGTTCGGCGACCCGGTGGTCTTCGCCGGCTCCCCGTACTCGATGTACGGCAAACGCGGGCACGTGCCCGCCGCGCTGGTGCGGGGCGCGTACGCCACCGCCATGGAATGGATCGCCTCCGGACCGGCCGAGCTGCTCGTCGTGCCCAACCTGACCGAGGAGGGCATGGCCGACTGGCTCGCGGTGGCCGGACCCCCGGTCGGCCGCGTCCTTCTCGAACGCACCTACAGCTGCGACCTCTCCGGCGACTTCGACGACCACATGAACCGCGTGACCAACAAGATCAGGCGGGATGTGCAGAGGCGGTTGCGCCGGGCCGACGAGCGCGGCCTGCGGATCCGGATGGTCGAGGGAGCGGAGGCGCACGCGCTGGTGCCCGCCGCGTACCCGCTGACCGTCGACACGAGCGACAAGAACGACTGGCCGGCCCTGTTCGACGAGGACTCACTGCACGGCATGCTGCGGGTGCCCGGTGCCATGCTGGTCGCCGCCGAGGTGGACGACCGCCTCGTCGGGGCCTTCTTCGCCTTCCGGCGCGGGTCGGAGGTGACCTTCATGTGCGGCGGTGTCGACTACGCCACGCTCCACGACCTGAGCACGTACGTGGCCCTCATGTACCGCAGCACCGAATGGGCGTACCGGCACGGCATGCGCCGGATCGAGTGGGGCCGCGACAACTACCGGTTCAAGGAGCGGCACGCCCTGACCGGCACCGATCTGTGGGCCCTGGTCTACGCCCCCGGACACCGCGGTGACCTCGAACCGGCGCTGGCCCACATGCACCAGGTGCTGTCCGCCTACATCAGGGGAGACTGACATGGGACCAGGCCGGCGCCGTATCGCGCTGCTTCTGGCAGCCGTCATCAGCGTCAACGCGTCCTACACGGTGATGATCCCGTTCGTGCCGGACCTGGAGCACCGGGTGGGGGCGGGGCCGGTCGTCGTCGCCCTGACCTTCGCCCTGTTCGCGGGGGCCAAGGCGCTGGCCCAGCCGGTCGGCGGATGGTGGGTCGACAGATGGCGCGCGGACCGGGTGGCGATGCTGTCCATGCTCACCGCCGCGGTCGGTATCGCGCTCACGGCCGTGGCCCGGGACAGCGTCACCCTGCTGGCCGCCCGGGTGTGCTGGGGCATCGGTGAGGGACTGGTCTCCCCGGCGCTCTACGCGGGCATGACGGCGCTGTGCCGCCGGCACGGGATCCCGACGAGCCGGATGATGGGGAACTTCGGGTCGGCCGCGGTCGCCGGGTTCCTCCTCGGGCCGCTGATCGCCGGAGTGGCCGTGCCCGTCGGCCTGACCGGCCTGTTCCTCGCGGGCGCGGTGATCACCGCGGCGACGGCCGTCGGACTCCTCCTGGCCATCCCCGGCCAGGAACCCGCGCAGGCTCCGGAAGAACCGGACGCCGCCGCCGCGCCGCACGCCCCCGCTGCCGGGCCCGCACCGGTCCGCTGGTGGGTGTGGGCCCTGCTGCTCGGCGGGCTCGACATGTTCACCTTCCTCGTCTACTCGGCCCTCGAACCGCTCCTGCCGGTCTACCTGAGCGCCGGAGCGCACACGTCGGCACGCACGGCGATCTCGGCGGTCTTCGTCGCCGGACTGGCCGTCTCGGGCCTGACGATGTGGCTGCTGGGCCGCTACACGCTGCCGCTGCGGACCCTCGCCGCGACCGGGCTCGGCCTGACGGCCGTCGGCCTGTGCGCCATGGCCGCCAGCGCGCACTTCGTGGCCGTCGGCGGAAGCTTCATGGTCTACATGTTCGGTTATGCGACGCTCTTCCTCACGGCCCGGCGCGGGATCGTCGAACTGAAGGCCGCAACGGCCCACGACGGCAAGGCCTTCGGTCTGTTCGGCCTGGTCTCCGACATCGGCAACGTCCTCGGCCCCGTTCTCGGCGTCGCCCTCTACGCGGCCACCGACCGCCTGGCGTTCCTCGTGCTGGGCGGCCTGAGCGGCCTGGTCCTGCTGGCCATCGCCGTGGCGGGCCGCAGCCGCGCCACCTTGCCGGGGGGCACCGCTCCCACCGGGCCCGGCGGTGCGGCACTGGAGGCGGGAGCAGTTCACGAGGCCGGCCGGGAGGCGGCGGTACCGGCCGCTGCCGCGGTCGAGGCCGACAGCCGCTGAGGGGTGAGGCACCACGGCGTCGGCGGTCTCCCCGACGCCGACGCCTCGGTCCCTTCCCCACCCGAACCGGCCTGACGGGCCCCGCCGATGGTGACGGCAGCCGCCTCCCGGCGGCCCTCTCCTCGGCCGTTGGGCCGAGCGGCGCGCCGATCCCGGCCCGTGCGCAGGTGACGTACGGTGGGCCCATGGCGCCGCCTCTGCCGGGCCCGCTGGCCCACCTGGCCCCGCTGCTCGGCCACTACGGCTACTGGGCCGTCGGGGCCGTCGTCTTCGTGGAGGACTTCGGCATTCCCGCCCCGGGCGAGACGGTCCTGATCGCGGCGGGGATCTACGCCGGGGCCGGGCGGCTGGACATCGTCGCCGTCGCGGTGCTCGCGTTCGCCGCGGCCGTCGCGGGGGACAACGTCGGCTACCTGATCGGGCGGACCGGCGGACGCGCCTTCGTCCACCGCTGGGGTCGCTATGTCCTCCTCACCCCCGAACGCTTCCACCGGGCCGAGGAGTTCTTCACCCGTAACGGCGCCAAGATCGTCGTCCTGGCCCGCTTCGTCGAGGGTCTGCGCCAGGCCAACGGCATCATCGCGGGCACCAGCGGCATGCCCTGGCGCCGCTTCCTCGTCTTCAACGCCCTCGGTGCCGCGCTCTGGGTCGGCCTGTGGGCCACTGCGGCCTACCTGGCCGGCAGCCACATCACCGCCCTCTACGACGAGATCACCCGCTACCAGCTCTACGCCCTGATCGCCCTCGGTGTCCTGGCCGCCGCGTTCACCGGCCGTCACCTGCTGCGGCGCCGGCACCGGAACTGAAACGGCCTGCGCCGCCGACGGCCGGCAGCCGCACCCGAACGCGCTCCGCTCCGGCACCGCGCCCGGCCCGCTTGCAACGCGCTTGCGTCCAGGCGGTCTCGCGGCCGTATCCTCCGCGTAATCGGCTTGCGCTTCTTGCGCTAGCCTTGCGTGTATGACACGACGACTTGCTCAGGTGGCCAAGAAGGTGGGGGTCAGCGAGGCCACGGTGAGCCGTGTCCTCAACGGCAAGCCCGGCGTCTCCGAGGCGACCCGGCAGGCCGTGCTGACGGCCCTCGACGTCCTCGGCTACGAGCGGCCGACGCAGTTGCGCGGCGAGCGCGCGCGGCTGGTCGGACTGGTGCTGCCGGAGCTGCAGAACCCGATCTTCCCGGCGTTCGCGGAGGTGATCGGGGGCGCCCTGGCGCAGCAGGGGCTGACGCCGGTGCTGTGCACCCAGACGCAGGGCGGCGTCTCCGAGGCGGACTACGTGGAGCTCCTGCTGCAACAGCAGGTCTCCGGCGTGGTGTTCGCGGGCGGCCTGTTCGCGCAGGCGGACGCGCCGCACGAGCACTACCGTCAGCTCGCCGAGCGCAACATCCCGGTCGTGCTGATCAACGCGTCCATCGAGGGGCTGGACTTCCCCTGTGTCTCGTGCGACGACGCCGTCGCCGTGGAACAGGCCTGGCGGCATCTGGCCTCGCTGGGCCACGAGCGGATCGGCCTCGTCCTCGGTCCCGGCGACCACGTCCCGTCGGGACGCAAGCTGCAGGCGGCCCGGGCCATGGCGCAGGCGGCCGGGTCCGCGCTGCCGGACGAATTCGTCGTACGCTCCATCTTCTCCCTGGAGGGCGGGCAGGCGGCCGCCTCGCGGCTGCTCGAGCGGGGCGTCACCGGGATCGTGTGCGCCAGCGACCCGCTGGCCCTCGGCGCGATCAGGGCGGTGCGCCGCCGCGGGCTGTCCGTGCCCGGGGACGTCTCGGTCGTCGGCTTCGACGACTCCGCCTTCATGAGCTGCACGGAGCCGCCGCTGTCGACCGTCCGCCAGCCCATCGAGGCGATGGGCCGGGCCGTGGTCGAGTTGCTGTGCGCCCAGATCCAGGGCACCCAGGCCCACCCCGGTGAGCTGCTGTTCGAGCCGGAACTGGTGGTCCGCGGCTCGACCGCCCAGGCACCCACGAGCTGATCCGAGGCCACCGTTCCACCGGCGCCGGCCCCCGGGACTTCCCCGGGGACCGGCGCCGGTGTCGTGTGCGCGGTCCGCCGGTGAGCGTGGCCCTCGCCCGCGGTCCCCGAATCCGGGCCCAGGGGAAGCGGAGCAAGATGTGGCTTCCGAGCCGTAGACGTTCACATGATCCTCTGCAACTCTCTGAGCCGTGAACGAAAAAAACTGACAGGAGCGAAAAGCAGACAACGGCTACGGGGAGAGATCGAGGACCGATGACAATCCGCAGAAGGAGATCACGGGCCCTGAGCACCGCGATCGTGACCAGTCTCCTGGCACTGGGCGGCCCGATGGCGGCCGCCCGGGCCGCCGGGGGACCGAACATCGCGCTGGGGGACACCGCCCAGGCGAGCAGTACGCACAGCGGGTACGCGGCGCCGAACATCACCGACGGCGACCAGGGCACGTACTGGGAGAGCGCCGGCTCTGACTTCCCCCAGTGGGTGCAGACCGACCTGGGCTCCACCGAGCGTGTCGACGAGGTCGTCCTGAAACTGCCCGCGGGCTGGGAGAGCCGCAACCAGACCCTCTCCGTGCAGGGCAGCGCCGACGGCACCAGCTTCAACACCCTGAAGAACAGCGCGACGTACACCTTCAGCCCGGCCTCCGCGAACACCGTGACGGTCGCGTTCCCGGCGACCCAGACCCGGTTCGTCCGGATCGCCGTCACCGCCAACACGGGCTGGCAGGCGGCGCAGCTCTCCGAGCTGGAGGTGCACGCCGCCTCCGGATCGTCGGCGAACCTCGCCGCGGGGCGCACCTTGACGGCCAGCTCCACCACCCAGGTCTACGCCGCCGGGAACGCCAACGACGGCAACCGGGCCACCTACTGGGAGAGCGCCGGCAACGCCTTTCCGCAGTGGCTGCAGGCGGATCTCGGGTCCTCCGTCCGGGTCGACCGCGTCGTGCTGCGGCTGCCGGCCGGCTGGGAGAGCCGCAGCCAGACCCTGAAGATCCAGGGCAGCACCGACGGCACCGGCTTCACGGACCTCACCGCTTCCCGCGCCTACGCCTTCGACCCGGCGAGCGGCAACGCGGCGACCCTCACCTTCGACGCGGCCACCACCCGCTATGTGCGGGTCCTGGTCACGGCCAACACCGTCCAGCCGGCCGCACAGATCTCCGAGCTGGAGATCTACGGTCCCGCCACCGGCGACACACAGGCGCCCACTGCCCCGTCCGGTCTCGCGCTCACCGAGCCGGCCACCGGGCAGATCCGTCTGACCTGGACCGCGGCCACCGACGACACGGGTGTGACCGGCTACGACATCTATGCCGACGGGACGCTGCTGAGCAGCGTCGGCGGAGCCGTCACCACGTTCACCGACACCCGGCCGGCCGGTGAGACCGTCTCCTACTACGTGCGGGCGAGGGACGCGGCCGGCAACCAGTCCGCCAACAGCAACACCGTCACCCGCAAGGGCGACACCGGCGACACACAGGCCCCGACCGCACCCGCGAACCTGGCCCTCACCGAGCCCGGCGACGGGAAGATCAAGCTGACCTGGACCGCCTCCTCGGACAACGTCGGCGTCACCACGTACGAGATCTACGCCGACAACGTCCTGCGCGCCAGTGTCGCGGGGGACGTCACCACGTTCACCGACACCCAGCCCGCGACGAGGACGGTGACCTACACCGTGCGGGCCGGGGACGCGGCGGGCAACCGGTCCGCGCCGAGCAACGGCGTCACCCGCAACGGCAGCGGCGGAGGCGGCTCGAACCTCGCCGTCGGCAAGCCGATCAGTGCCTCGTCCGTGGTGTACACCTACGTCGCCGGGAACGCCAACGACAACGACCTCGGCACCTACTGGGAAGGCGCGGGCGGCAGTTACCCCGACACACTCACCGTCAAGCTCGGCGCCAACGCCGATCTCGACCACCTGGTCCTCAAGCTCAACCCGGATGCCGCCTGGTCCAGGCGCACCCAGACCATCGAGGTGCTCGGACGCGAGCAGAGCGCCGACGGCTTCACCTCGCTGGTCGCGGCCAGGAGCTACACGTTCGACCCGGCCGACGGCAACACCGTCACCGTGCCCGTCTCCGCCCGCGTGGCCGACGTACAGCTGAAGGTCACCGCCAACTCCGGTGCTCCGGCGGGACAGTTGGCCGAGTTCCAGGTGATCGGAGTGCCGGCGCCCAACCCCGACCTCGAGGTCACCGGGCTGACCGTGTCGCCCGCCGCCCCCGTGGAGTCGGACGCCGTCAGTGTCGCGGCCACCGTGCGCAACAGCGGCCCGGTCGCCGCCCCGGCCAGCACCGTGGCCGTGCGGCTCGGCGGCACCAAGGTGGCCACCGCGCAGGTCGGTCCCCTCGCCGCCGGCGCCCAGACCACCGTCACCGCCTCGCTCGGGCAGCGTGACGCCGGCACCTACCAGCTCAGTGCCGTCGCCGACGACGGCGACAAGGTGATCGAGCAGAACGAGTCCAACAACACCTACACCAGTCCCACTGCCCTGGTCGTCAGGCCGGTGGAGAGCGCCGACCTGGTCGCTGCCTCGATGACCACCTCGCCGTCCAGCCCTGCGGCCGGGGACGCCGTCACCTTCAAGGTGGCCCTGAGGAACCAGGGCAACAAGGCGAGCGCGGCGGGCGGTCACGGCGTCACCCTCACCGTGACCGACGCCCAGGGGAACACGGTCAAGACCCTCACCGGCGCCTACAGCGGCTCACTCGCCGCCGGCGCCTCGGCGGACGTGGAACTCGGGCCGTGGACGGCGGCCAACGGCTCGTACACCGTGAAGACGGTGATCGCCGACGACGCGAACGAGGTGCCGGTCAAGCGCCAGAACAACACCTCCAGCCAGCCGCTGTTCGTCGGACGCGGCGCCCACATGCCGTACGACATGTACGAGGCGGAGGACGGCACGGTCGGCGGCGGGGCCACCGTCGTCGGGCCCAACCGGACCATCGGGGACGTCGCCGGTGAGGCCTCCGGCCGCAAGGCCGTCAGCCTGGACGCGACCGGTGAGTACGTCGAGTTCACCACGCGTGCGGCGACCAACACGCTGGTGACCCGCTTCTCGATCCCGGACGCGCCGGGCGGCGGCGGCATCGACTCCACGATCGACGTCTACGTCGACGGCGTCTTCAAGAAGGCGCTGCCGCTGACCTCCAAGTACGCCTGGCTGTACGGGGCGGAAGCCTCACCCGGCAACTCCCCGGGCGCCGGGGCGCCACGGCACATCTACGACGAGGCGCACATCCTGCTCGGCGAGACCGTGCCCAAGGGCAGCCGGATCCGGCTGCAGAAGGACGCCGCGAACACCTCGACGTACGCGATCGACTTCGTCAGCCTGGAACAGGCCACACCGGTCGCCAACCCCGACCCGGCCACGTACGTGGTGCCCACCGGCTTCACGCACCAGGCGGTGCAGGACGCCCTGGACAAGGTCCGCATGGACACCACGGGCAAGCTCGTCGGTGTCTATCTGCCGCCGGGGGACTACGAGACGTCGAGCAAGTTCCAGGTGTACGGCAAGGCCGTGCGGGTGGTCGGCGCCGGGCCGTGGTTCACGGCCTTCCACGCGCCCGCGTCGCAGGAGAACACGGACATCGGCTTCCGCGCGGACGCCTCGGCCAAGGGGTCGCTGTTCAAGGGCTTCGCCTACTTCGGCAACTACACCTCGCGCATCGACGGCCCCGGCAAGGTGTTCGACTTCTCAGGCGTGTCCGACATCGTCATCGACGACATCTGGAACGAGCACATGGTGTGCCTGTACTGGGGCGCCAACACCGACCGGATGACCATCAGCAACTCCCGGATACGGGACCTGTTCGCCGACGGCGTCAACATGACCAACGGCTCCACCGACAACCTCGTCACCAACAACGACGCGCGCGCCACCGGCGACGACAGCTTCGCGCTGTTCTCGGCCATCGACGCGGGCGGCGCGGACGAGAAGAACAACGTCTACGAGAACCTCTCCACCACCCTGACCTGGCGGGCGGCCGGTGTGGCCGTCTACGGCGGCTACAACAACACCTTCCGCAACATCTACATCGCGGACACCCTCGTCTACTCGGGAATCACCATCTCGTCGCTGGACTTCGGCTATCCGATGAACGGCTTCGGGACCGATCCGACGACCTTCGAGAACATCTCCGTCGTGCGGGCGGGCGGTCACTTCTGGGGCGGGCAGACCTTCCCGGGCATCTGGCTGTTCTCCGCGTCCAAGGTCTTCCAGGGGATCCGGGTGAACCATGTGGACATCGTCGATCCCACCTACAGCGGGATCATGTTCCAGACGCAGTACCTCAACGGACGGCCGGTGAACCCGATCAAGGACACCGTCTTCACCGACATCTCCGTCACGGGCGCGCGCAAGAGCGGTGACGCCTTCGACGCCAAGTCGGGCTTCGGTCTGTGGGCCAATGAGATGCCCGAGCCCGACCAGGGGCCGGCGGTCGGCGAAGTGACCTTCAACGGCCTGAAGTTGAGCGGCAACGCCGTGGACATACGCAACACCACCTCCACCTTCAAGATCAACGTCAATCCGTGACGTCCGGCGCCCGTGGGGCGCCACGCGGGAGCGGGAGGCCGGTGCGAGCTCGGTGCGAGCTTGCACCGGCCTGCCCGCGTGTCCGACAACAACGGAAGGCTGTCTTCCCTGATCTGTCGATGATTTACGAAAACTGCGCGAGATATTGCGTTCACTTGTCGCCGGTGGTTGAGTGTGCGACGCCCCGCCCAGCTCGGCCGAGCCTCACACCGCCCCAGCACGCATCGGCGACGGGGCCACCTCACCGTTCCTGCCCGAAGGGGACCACCCATGAGAACAGCCCGGTTCCGCCGTACCCGCCGCAGCGGCGCGGTCGTCGTCGTCTCCGCCCTCGCGCTCACCGCTCTCGCCGCCTGCGGCACGAGCAGCAGCGACAACGGCAGCGGCAACCCCGGCAGCGGGTCCTCCGACCCGGCCGCGCCGCTCGACCCGAAGACCAAGGTGACGATCACCATCGACTGCATGCCGCCGGCGGCCAAGGCGGCCGAGCTGAAGGAGTGGAAGGAGGACGTCGCCGCGTTCCACAGGATCTACCCGCACGTCACGATCGAGGGCCGTTCCACTCCGGGGCAGTGCCTGGAACCGCCGCGGTTCACCGCGATGCTCAAGGCCCGGTCACAGCCCGACGTGTTCTACACCTACTTCACCGACCTGCCGCAGGTGCTCGACAACGACGGCGCCGAGGACATCACCGCCTACGTCAACGACAAGACCGTGCCCGCGCTGAAGGACATCGACCCGGACGTGCTCGGCTCGCTCAAGCACGACGGCAAGCTCTACGGCCTGCCCACCAGCAACTACACGATGGGCCTGCTCATCAACCGCAAGCTGTTCCGGCAGGCCGGCCTCGACCCGGACAACCCGCCGCGCACCTGGGAGGAGGTCCGTACCGCCGCCAAGAAGATCGCCGGGCTCGGCAACGGCATCGCGGGGTACGGCGAGTACAGCGCGGCCAACACCGGTGGCTGGCACTTCACCGCGCAGATGTACAGCCGCGGCGGTGACGTCGTGGACACCAGCGGCAAGAAGGCCGCGTTCAACAACGAGATCGGCAAGCAGGTCGTGAGCAACCTCCACGCCATGCGCTGGGAGGACGACAGCATGGGCAAGACCCAGCTGCTGAAGTGGGGCGACCTGCAGAAGCAGATCGCCACCGACAAGCTCGGCATGTTCCTCGCCGCCCCCGACGACATCGCCTACATGGTCCAGCAACTCGGCGCGTCGTACGACAACTTCGGCATGGGGCCCATCCCCGGGGAGAGGAACACGCTCGCCGGCGGCAACAACTACATGATCAAGAAGGGGATCTCCGCCGACAAGATCAAGGCGGCCGTCGCCTGGCTGAACTACAAGAACCTCACCGTCGGCAAGGGCCAGTTCGACTGGGCCCGCACCAAGGCCGACCAGCTGCCCGTCGGTGTCCCGCAGCCCAACTTCTGGCTGGGGGAGTCCAAGAAGAAGGACGACGCCGCCCGGCTGGCCAACGCCACCATGCCGGTCGCCAACTTCAGGACCTTCATGGACAACCCGGTGCCCGGCAAGGCCGAACCGCCCAAGGCCCAGGAGCTCTACAAGGTCCTCGACAACGTGATGTCCGGCGTCCTCACCGACAAGGACGCCGACCTCGACAAGCTGCTGTCCACGGCCGAGGCACAGGTGAACCAGGTCCTGGCCCACCAGTGACCGCTCCGGCGGGGGAGAGGCCCGGCCCGCCCCCGCCCCGCACGGCGCCCACCGCGCGACGCCGCCGGCCGCCCGGCGAGATGCCGCCCCGCGACCCTGACGCCCGACCAGCACGCACCGAGGAGCGACGATGTCGGCCCCCAGCCTGACCCCGAGCAAGGCGGACCCCGCCCGCCGTCCCGCCCCGCCCCGCCGGGCGGGCCCCCCGTCCCGCCACGACCGGTTCGTCAGGAACCTGCGCCGCAACCTGACCGCGCACGGCTTCCTCATCGGGGCCGTCCTGTGCTTCGCGGTGTTCTCCTGGTACCCGATGATCCGGGAGTTCGTCCTCGCCTTCCAGAAGACCGAGGCGGGCCGGGTCAGCTGGGCCGGCCTGGACAACCTCACCACCGTCGTCAACGACCCGGCGTTCTGGCAGGCCTGGCGCAACACCGCGCTGTTCACCGTCCTCGCGCTGCTGCTCGGCTTCGCCGTCCCCTTCGTCGTCGCGATCGTCATCAACGAGTTCCGCCACGGCCAGGGCTACCTCAGACTGCTGGTCTACCTCCCGGTGATGCTGCCCCCCGTCGCCTCGGTGCTGCTCTTCAAGTACCTCTACGACCCGGGCTACGGTCTGCTCAACGAGGTGCTGCGGTTTCTGCACCTGCCCGAGCAGCAGTGGCTTCAGGACCCCGGCCTGTCGATGCCGTCCGTCGTCGTCGCCGCGACCTGGATGAACATGGGCGGCGCCGCGCTGATCTACCTCGCCGCGCTCCAGGGCATCCCCGGCGAACTGTACGAGGCGGCCGAACTCGACGGCGCCGGACTGCTGCGCAAGATCTGGCACGTCACCATCCCGCAGACCCGGCTCATCCTGTCGCTGATGCTGCTGATGCAGATCATCGCCACCATGCAGGTCTTCGTCGAGCCGTTCCTGCTCACCGGCGGCGCCGGACCCCAGGGCTCGACGACCACGGTCGTCTACCTCATCTACCAGTACGCCTTCAACTTCAACGACTACGGCGCCGCGGCGGCGCTCGGACTGCTCCTGCTCGTCCTGCTCGCCGGATTCTCCGCCGCCTACGCCAAGCTCAGCCGCGCCGACGACGAGTAGACCGGGGGAGACCGGCATGTCCACACGCACACTCATCTCACCGGCGCGGCTCGCCCGCCCCCGCGGCCGGATCGTCTACTGGACGGCCTTCACGGTGGTCGTCGCCGCCTTCACCCTGGTCTTCCTGGGGCCGCTGTACTGGATGATCTCCAGCGGCTTCAAGGACAGCCAGGAGGTGGTGCAGACCCCGCCGACCTGGGTGCCCAAGTCCTTCGCCCCGGACAACTACTCCCGCGCCTGGGAGGTCATGGACCTCTCCACCCTGCTGCTCAACACCCTCTACTACGCCTTCGGCGCCCTCGCCTTCCAGCTCGTCCTGGACGTCGCGGCCGCCTACTCGCTGTCGAAACTGCGGCCCGTCCTCGGCAAGGCGATCCTCGGCATGATGCTCGCCACGCTGATGATCCCGGCGACCGTGCTCGTCGTCCCCCAGTACCTGACCGTGCTCGACGTGCCCCTCGTGCAGCGCAACCTGCTGAACACACCCTGGGCGATCTGGCTGCCGTCCGTCACCAACGCCTTCAACATCTTCCTGCTGAAGCGGTTCTTCGACTCCATCCCCAAGGAACTCCTCGACGCCGCGGCCATCGACGGCGCCTCCCCGACGCGCGTCCTGTGGTCCATCGTGCTGCCGGTCTCCCGGCCCGTCCTCGGCGTGGTGTCCATCTTCGCGGTCGTCGGCATCTGGAAGGACTTCCTCTGGCCGATGCTCACCCTGCCCGACCCCTCCAAGCAGACCCTCAACGTCGGCATCTACTCCCTCTCCAACGGCGTCCCCGTGAACGTCCTGATCGCGGCGCTCACCATCGCCTCACTGCCGACGCTGCTGCTCTTCCTGGTCTTCCAGCGCAACATCATGAGCGGCCTGACGGCCGGCGGTCTCAAAGGCTGACGCGCCCGCGCGTCCCCGACCGCGCACACCCCCACGCCCGCACCTTCGCCGCACGCCCCGTACGCCCCGTACGCTTCCCAGCCTTCGCCGCCGGCCCGTCCGACGCCCCGCAGCTCCGGGCCGGCGGCGAAGCCCCACCCCTGCCCGAAAGGACCTCTCACGTGGCAGCCCCTCACTCGCGCCGCACCGACGCCTGGTGGCGAGACGCCGTCATCTACCAGGTGTACCCGCGCAGTTTCGCCGACGGCGACGGCGACGGCGTCGGAGACCTCGCGGGCGTCCGCGCGAGACTGTCCCACCTCGCCGAACTCGGCGTGGACGCCGTCTGGTTCACCCCGTGGTACGCCTCCCCGATGGTCGACGGCGGATACGACGTCGCCGACTACCGCGCCATCGACCCCGCCTTCGGCACCCTGGCGGAGGCGGAGAAGCTCATCGCCGAGGCCGCCGAGAAGGGCATCCGGGTGATCGTCGACATCGTGCCCAACCACGTCTCCGACCAGCACCCCTGGTTCCGCGCGGCCCTGGAGGCCGGACCCGGCAGCCCGGAACGGGAACTCTTCCACTTCCGGGCCGGCCGCGGCGCCCGGGGCGAACTCCCGCCCAACGACTGGCCCTCCCAGTTCTCCGGGCCCACCTGGACCCGCGTGCCCGACGGCGAGTGGTACCTCCACCTGTTCACCCCCGAACAGCCCGACCTCAACTGGGCGCACCCCGCCGTCCGCCAGGAGCACGAGGGCATCCTGCGCTTCTGGTTCGAACGCGGAGTGGCGGGCGTACGCATCGACTCCGCGGCCCTGCTCGTCAAGGATCCGGCCCTCGCCGACTTCACCGAGGGCGTCGACCCGCACCCCTACGTCGACCAGGACGAACTGCACGACATCTACCGCTCCTGGCGGGCCGTCGCCGACGAGTACGGCGCCGTGTTCGTCGGCGAGGTCTGGCTCCCCGACGCCGAACGCTTCGCCCGCTATCTGCGCCCCGACGAACTGCACACCGCCTTCAACTTCACCTTCCTCGCCTGCCCCTGGGACCCGGACCGGCTGCGGCGCTCGATCGACGACACGCTCGCCGAGCACGCCCCGGTCGGCGCCCCCGCCACCTGGGTGCTGTGCAACCACGACGTGACCCGCACCGTCACCCGCTACGGCCGCCGGGACACCGCCTTCGACTTCGCGACCAAGGCCTTCGGCACGCCCACCGACCTGGCACTCGGCACCCGGCGCGCCCGCGCGGCGGCCCTGCTGACCCTGGCCCTGCCCGGTTCCGTCTACCTCTACCAGGGCGAGGAACTGGGCCTGCCCGAGGCCGACGTGCCCCTCGACCGCATCCAGGACCCCATGCATTTCCGCTCCGGGGGCACCGACCCGGGGCGCGACGGCTGCCGCGTACCGCTGCCCTGGGAGGCCGGCACCCCCTACGCGGGCTTCGGCTCGCACGGTGAACCCTGGCTGCCGCAGCCCGCCGGCTGGGCCGCGTACGCCGTCGACCGGCAGAGCGGCGACCCGGACTCCATGCTCACCCTCTACCGGCAGGCGCTGGCCCTGCGCCGCTGCGAGGCCGGCTTCGGCGACGGCCCTCTGACCTGGCTCTCCGCCCCGGCCGGCGTCCTCGCCTTCGCCCGTCCGGGCGGCCTGCTCTGCGTGGTCAACCTGTCCGGGGCGCCGACGGACCTGCCGCCGCACACACGGCTGCTCCTGGCCAGCGGCCCCCTCACCGCGGACGGCAGGCTCCCCGCGGACACGGCGGTGTGGCTGCGGTCGCGGTGACGGTGAGCCGCTCGACACCGTCGCCGGTGATCTTCAACGGTGTCGGCGTGCAGCCGGTGCCGTATCGCCCGCAGGTCGGTGCGGGCGCGGAGCGGGCTCCAGGCCGTGGCCGGGCTCTCCCCGACGCGGCCTCGTGGACGACACCCCGGTGACGCAGCCCGCCGCGCGGGGCACTGCCGGCGGGTGCGGGGCCGGCTGGAAGCGTGTCGTCGAGGGCGGCCGGACGTACGTCGGCGGGGCCGGCCGGAAGCGCCGGCGCGGCGGCGGCCCCGCCGGTCAGGCCGAGGAAGCGTGCCCCGCTGATCCCGTGGTTCGTCATGACACCTCGCATCGACTAGCCCCGGCTGAAGGGGAGCCGGGTGGTCAGCCAGGTGACCAGGGCCGACGGATTGCGGCTCTGCGTCCACAGCCGCCCGGGCCCGGTGAACTCGAAGACCAGACCCTCGCCGGACTTCAGGGTCTGCATCAGCCCCTGGGTCACCTTGCGCGTGCGGTACGACAGCCCGTCCTCGAAGGCGACCAGGTGACCGGAGTCCAGCACCAGCGTCTCGCCGGGGCCCAGCTCGACGCGGTCCAGGGCGCCGTAGCAGGCGGCGGCCACCCGTCCGCTCCCCTCGGCCCGCACCAGGAAGCCGCCCTCGCCCCCGGCGAGGTTCTTGAACCCGCCCCACTTGGTGTCGAGGCCGATCCCGTCGGAGGCGCACAGCCAGGCGCCGCGGGCGAGAGCGACCCCGCCGTCGACGTCGATGGCGGTCACGTCGCCCGGCAGCCGCGCGGCGAGATCCACCCAGCCGCCGCCGGTGTCCGCGGTGAACCGGGTGACGAACAGCGACTCTCCGCCGAGGACGCTGCGCTTGAGCCCCTTGAGGAGCCCACCCTCCGCCATGGCGGAGACGGCGATCCCGCCGGAGGTCGCCATCATGGCCCCGGATTCGGCCCGCACCGACTCACCGGCGGCCAGGCGCACCCGCGCCACGGTGAACGAGGGACTGTGCCGTACGTCGATATCCATGCCGGCCACGCTAGGGAAGGCGGGGCCGGCGCCGCGTCGGCCGAAGGTAGCCGGGTGTCCGACCATCGGATATCCCCCGGGACCGCCCGGGCGACTTTCCTCCGGCCGCCGGCCGGCTACTTGGCGGCCCAGTAGCCCAGGTCGTTGACGCCCAGGGCGTCCGCCTGCTGCAGCGCCAGCGGGGAGCCCAGCAGGTCGGGCGGCAGATAGCCGGAGCGGACGCCCAGCTCCCAGCCGTGCACCTGGACCGCGAGGACGGCCGGGGCGAGCACGCCGAGCGGGAGGAGCGTCGCGGGGGCGGGATCGGCGCCCACGCCCTGCCGGTGTGCGACGAGCCGGCCGGCGAGCACCTCCTCGAAGCGGTCCTGGTCGTCGTCGAGGAGCGTCCGCAGCAGACGCTGGTCGGGCGTCAGGACACCCGCCGCGTCCAGGCCCCGGGCGGCTTCGGCGCGTGTGTCGTCGTCCGGCTTGCACAGCGGCACGGTCGGCCAGTCCCGCGGCAGCTGCCCCTCCGCCTCGGTCAGGTAGCCGCACAGGGCGTCCATGGCCGCGAGATCCGCCGCGTCGGACACGGGGGTGAACCGCGCGGACGGCACCCCGTCACGCACCGCCGGCGCGTAGTCGCCGCGCAGGAGCAGGCCGATCACCCGCTGCCAGTCCCACACCAGACCGCTGACCAGGGCCAACTGGAAGGCGTCCAGCCAGGTCCTGGCCGTGGGGGCGTCGTCGACCATCTCGCCGAAGGCGATGTCCTCGCTGGTCAGCTCCTCCTCGACGAGCGGGAAGGAGACCTCTTGATCCCCGTCGGGGAAACACCCGATGCTCAGCGCGCCCAGCGCACACTCCGCCGCGGTCCGCAGAGCGAGGAGCGACGTCTCGTCGAGCATGGGCTCACCCACCGTCCGGGCGGCGACGTGCTCGACGAGTTCGTCGCCCATCTCGCGCAGTCGCCGCGGGGACGCGTCGTCGTACCGCAGCCCGTGCAGGCGCCCCCTGGCCCGCCTGCGGATGTCCTCGAGTGCCTCGGCCAGACGCCGGTCGCTGACGTCGTGGCGCGTCACTTCCCGCACGGGTGCCGCCTTTCGTGATCTTGTCGACAGGGCCTGGCACGCTATCAGTGGCCGCCGACATCGCCCCAGGTCGTGACGGCACCGGTACCGACGCACCGTGACTGTGCACGGCGGAGGTGACGGCCCGAGGGCCGCCGGAGATGACGGCCCGAGGGCCGGACATCGCGACCGCCGCCGCGATCGCCGGCACGGTGACCGGTGGGGACCACCCCTTTGCCCCGCGTGCTCGCAGCGAGCGGCGCGGAGTGAACCACGCCATGACCCCGGAGTGAAACAAACCACTGGGTGACACCCTTAGCCCAGACCCGTCGGGCGGGTAGGTTCCTACGACCTGCTCCACGGGGAACACGGCTCGTGGACAGCCTTTTGATCGCGGATACCCGTCCCTCCTGCGAGGAGAGAACACGAGACATGTCTGCCCATGAACCCGCGCACCACCCACCGCAGCGCCTCGGCGTCGTCGCCGAGTCCGCCTCCGGGGAGACGCGTGTCGCGGCGACCCCCGCCACGGTGCGTCAGCTGCTCGGCCTCGGCTACGAGGTCGTGGTGGAGCCCGAGGCCGGCGCCGCGTCCGGCTTCAGCGACCAGGCCTACCGCGAGGCGGGCGCCGAGATCGGCGAGGCCTGGACCGCGGACGTCGTGCTGAAGGTGAACGCCCCTTCCGACGCGGAGATCGCCCGGCTGCGGCGGGGCGCGAGCCTGGTCGCCCTGCTGGCCCCGGCGCAGCGGCCCGAGCTGCTCGGGACGCTCGCCGAGGCCGGCATCACCGCGCTGGCGCTGGACGCGGTGCCGCGCATCTCGCGGGCCCAGTCGATGGACGTGCTGTCGTCGATGGCGAACATCGCCGGCTACCGGTCGGTCATCGAGGCCGCGCATGTCTTCGGCCGGTTCTTCACCGGCCAGGTCACCGCGGCGGGCAAGGTGCCGCCGGCGAAGGTGCTCGTCGCGGGCGCGGGCGTCGCGGGTCTCGCGGCGATCGGCGCCGCCTCCAGCCTCGGCGCCGTCGTGCGCGCCACCGACCCGCGGCCCGAGGTCGCGGACCAGGTGAAGTCGCTGGGCGGCGAGTACCTCCCGGTGGACGTCGTCCAGGAGGCGAGCACCGACGGGTACGCCAAGGCGACCACGGCCGACTACGACCGCGCCGCCGCCGAGCTCTACCACGAGCAGGCGAAGGACGTGGACATCGTGATCACCACCGCGCTGATCCCGGGCCGTCCCGCGCCCCGCCTGCTGACCGCCCGGGACGTGGCCGCGATGAAGCCGGGCAGCGTGATCGTCGACATGGCCGCCGCCCAGGGCGGCAACGTCGAGGGCACGGTCGCCGGCCGGGCGGTGGTCACCGACAACGGCGTCACCATCATCGGCTACACCGACCTCGCCTCCCGGCTCCCGGCCCAGGCCTCGCAGCTGTTCGGCACCAACCTGGTGAACCTGGTCAAGCTGCTCACGCCCGGCAAGGACGGACAGCTCACGATCGACTTCGACGACGTCGTCCAGCGGGCCGTGACGGTGGTGCGCGACGGTGACGTCACCTGGCCGCCGCCGCCCGTCGCGGTCTCCGCCGCGCCCGCCGCGCAGACCCCGGCCCCCAGGCCGGAGCCCGAGCCGAAACGGACGCGACTGACCCCTGCGGGACGCTTCACCCTGATCGGGCTCGGCATGCTCGCGATGTTCCTGCTGGTCGCCTTCGCGCCCGCCCAACTCGCCGGGAACTTCACCGTGTTCGCGCTGGCGGTCGTGATCGGCTACTACGTCATCGGCAAGGTGCACCACGCGCTGCACACGCCGCTGATGTCGGTGACCAACGCGATCTCCGGCATCGTCGTGATCGGTGCCCTGCTCCAGATCGGGCACGAGAGCACGCTCGTCACCGCGCTGTCGGTCGTCGCGATCCTGCTGACGAGCGTCAACGTCTTCGGCGGTTTCGCCGTCACCCGCCGCATGCTGTCCATGTTCTCGAAAGGCTGAGCCGAGATGACCTCCCTGACAGCCTCCCACGCTGCCGATCTGGTCGCCGCGCTGCTGTTCATCCTGAGCCTGGCCGGCCTGTCCCAGCACCGCACCTCCCGCGCCGGTGTCGTCTACGGCATCGCCGGCATGGCTCTCGCGCTGGTCGCCACCGTCGTGGTCGCCGCGCAGAGCATCACCGCCGGAGCGGTCGCGCTGATCGTGGTGGCGATGGCACTCGGCGCCGCGATCGGCCTGTGGCGGGCCCGCCGCGTCGAGATGACGCAGATGCCGGAACTGATCGCCGTCCTGCACAGCTTCGTCGGCCTCGCCGCCGTACTGGTCGGCTGGAACAGCTACCTCGAGGTGGAGGCGCACGGCAGCGAGCAGACCCGGATCGGGGCGGACCTGCTGGGCATCCACCACGCCGAGGTGTTCATCGGCATCTTCATCGGCGCCGTCACCTTCACCGGCTCGATCGTCGCGTTCCTCAAGCTGTCGGCGCGCATCAAGTCCCGGCCGCTGATGCTGCCCGGCAAGAACGCGCTCAACATCGGTGCGCTCGTCGCGTTCGTCGCTCTGACCGTGTGGTTCACGGTTCGGCCGGACCTGGCGCTGATGATCGCGGTGACCGTGCTGGCGCTGGCGCTCGGCTGGCACCTGGTCGCCTCGATCGGCGGCGGCGACATGCCCGTCGTCGTCTCCATGCTGAACAGCTACTCCGGCTGGGCGGCTGCCGCGGCCGGCTTCCTGCTCGACAACAACCTGCTGATCGTCACCGGCGCGCTGGTCGGCTCCTCGGGTGCCTACCTGTCGTACATCATGTGCAAGGCGATGAACCGGTCCTTCCTCTCCGTCATCGCGGGCGGTTTCGGGATCGAGGCGCCCTCCGGCGGTGACGAGGAGCAGGGTGAGCACCGCGAGGTACGGGCCGCGGAGGCGGCCGAGATGCTCGCCCACGCGAGCTCGGTCATCATCACCCCCGGCTACGGCATGGCCGTCGCGCAGGCCCAGCATCCCGTCGCGGAACTGACCCGCCGGCTGCGCGAGCGGGGGGTCGAGGTCCGCTTCGGCGTGCACCCGGTGGCCGGTCGCCTGCCGGGGCACATGAACGTGCTGCTGGCCGAGGCGAAGGTGCCGTACGACATCGTCCTGGAGATGGACGAGATCAACGACGACTTCGCCGGCACCTCGGTCGTCCTGGTCATCGGGGCGAACGACACCGTCAACCCCGCCGCCACCGAGGACCCGTCGAGCCCGATCGCCGGCATGCCGGTGCTGCGGGTCTGGGAGGCCGAGCAGGTCATCGTGTTCAAGCGCTCCATGGCCTCCGGCTACGCGGGCGTGCAGAACCCGCTGTTCTTCCGCGAGAACAGCAGCATGCTCTTCGGCGACGCCAAGGAGAGCGTCGAGGAGATCCTGCACGCGCTGGGCACCGACGACCGCAACCCCGGGCCACGCGAGGCGACGACGGCCGGCCGCTGACCCCGCCGCACCCACCCGGTGCGCGGGCGGTCGGCGCCGGCGGGCTGATCCCCCCCGTTCGTCCGCCGGCGCCGACCGTCCGGCGATGACACGGACCGCTCGCCGATGCGCCCCGCCCCCGGTGCGGAAGGCGAGCGGTCCCGACGCCTATCGTGCGGCTCAGGGCTCCTCCTCCCGGGCGGCCCGGAGGAGGAGCCGCATGGCCGGTATCCAGGAACTGCTGGACGAGCTTCGGGGGCTTCCCTCCGGCTCCCCGAGGACCGCGCACGAACTCACCGAAACGGTGGGAAGGATCAAAAGCGCCGCCGGTCGCTGGTCCGACGTCCTGGACGACGTACGGCGGTGGTCGGCGGCGCACGCGGGCCCGCGGGCGGCGGCCGCCCTGGAGATCGCCTTCCGCAAGGCCGAGGAATGCTTCGTCGAGCTGGAGATCGCCCACCAGGACCTCGAGCTCACCGAGGACGGACCCTGACCCGCGGCCTCGGTGACGCGGGCCCGCCCGCGCGACCCGCCGTCTGGTCCGAGATCGCGGCGCTGCGTACACTCGCCGCAGCAGCGCGGCCCAGCGGGGCCCTTGGGGGGTGCGGGAATTGGGTGCCGACGCCGTTCCCCGGCGTGAGGTGGTCACCGGTGAGCCGGTCGCGCCCCGCGGTGGGCGCCCGCGTCCGCACCCCGGGCCGGCCGTCGGGAGCGACGCCGGAGCCCCCGACGACGTCCCCCCGGTCCGGGCGCTGGTGCGCAGACAGGCCAGGCTCGCCCTCGGCGCGGTCGTGCTGCTCGTCGCCCTGCTCGGGCCGCTGCCCCTGATCCTGCGCCGGATGCCGTCGCTCGACGCGCAGGGGCATGTCCCCCTCGTGGTGTGGCTCGCCCTCGGAGTGGTGCCCTATCCGGTCCTGCTGTGCATCGGACGCTGGTACGTGCGCCGGGCGGAACGCCACGAGAACGAGTACGTCGCGTCCGCGCGGTCCAGGGAACCGTGACCTCGTCCGGGCCGCGCCGCTGCCGGCCGGGCGGATGCGCGAGACCCCGGCATGAGAAAGGTCTGGACGGACCCGGTCGTCTCGTGGCTATCGTCCTTCCGGGAAGCCCACCGCACGGGGTGGGCCGGTCGAGCCCGGGGGAGGGGCCGGATGGGTGGCGGGAGCGCGGGCGGCGCGCAGGGACGCGACCGGGCGCCGCGGCGGGCGGGCCTGCGGGCGCTCGCGGTCGACGACGAGGCACCGGCCCTGGAGGAACTGCTGTACCTGCTGCGCGACGACGCCCGCGTGAGCCACGCCGAGGGAGCCCAGGGTGCCACCGAGGCGCTGCGCCGGCTCGGCCGGGCCGTCGGCGAGGGGCACGCCGCGGACGACGGCATCGACGTCGTCTTCCTCGACATCAGCATGCCCGGCCTCAGCGGCCTCGACATGGCGCACCTGCTGGCCGGGTTCGCGGCGCCGCCGCTGATCGTGTTCGTCACCGCCCACGAGGACCACGCGGTACGCGCCTTCGACCTCAAGGCCGTCGACTACCTGCTCAAACCCATCCGCAGGGAGCGGTTCACGGAGTCGGTGCGGCGGGTGACCGAGGCCCTCGCCGCCGCTTCCGGACCGTATGCCGCCCGCATGCGCCCGGACGTCCCCGACGCCGCACCCGCGCAGAGCGGCGTCCTCGGGGCCCGGTCCTCCGCCGTGGGCGGCTCCCGCCTCCCGGTGGAGCTCGGCGGGGTGACGCGTTTCGTCGACGTCGACGACATCACCCACGTCGAGGCACACGGCGACTACGCCCGTGTGCACACCCGTCAGGGCACCGGCCACCTGATCCGCCACTCCCTGGCCGCCCTCGAGGAGAGCTGGCGCCCCCGCGGCTTCGTCCGGATCCACCGGCGGTATCTGGTCCGTCTGGCGAGCATCGAGGAGCTCCGTCTCGACGGCGGCAGCCTGAGCGTGCGCATCGGCGACCGGATCCTGGCCGTGAGCCGGCGCAACGCCCGCGACCTGCGCGATCTCCTCGTCCAGCGAGCGAACGGCGGGCCGCGGAACGGCCGTTGACCCCGCCGGGCACCGGCCGGTCCCGGCCCCGCGCCGCCGCCCGGAAGAAGGCACGGCACCTGTTCCACCACGGCACCGCTGCGTACACTCACCGCCACACGCGATCACCGCCGAGGCGGCGGGCACCAGCAGGAGAGCCCCGGTGCCGGACCCCTCGTGAGACGGCGCGGGCCGGGCCGCACGACGCGCAGGGGGCGAGGGGTTGAACCAGACCTACGCGATGGTCGCGGTGGCGGTGGTCGTGACACTGACCCTCCTCGTCGGCGCGCTCGGGCTGCGCATCTCCCGCACCACGTCCGACTTCTACGTCGCCTCCCGCAGCGTCCCGCCACGGCTGAACGCCTACGCCATCAGCGGCGAGTACCTGTCGGCCGCGTCGTTCCTGGGCGTCGCCGGGCTCGTGCTCGCCCAGGGCGTCGACATGCTGTGGTACCCGATCGGGTACACGGCCGGCTTCCTCGTCCTGCTGATCTTCGTCGCGGCCCCGCTGCGCCGCTCGGGTGCCTACACCCTGCCCGACTTCGCCGAGGCACGGACGGAGTCCCAGGCGGTACGGCGCATCGCGTCCGTGTTCACCGTCGGCATCGGATGGCTCTACCTGCTGCCGCAGTTGCGCGGCGCCGGACTCACCCTGCGCCTGCTCACCGGCGCCCCCCAGTGGTGCGGCGGTCTGCTGGTCGCCGCCGTGGTGACGACGGCGGTGGCGGCCGGCGGCATGCGCAGCATCACCTTCGTCCAGGCCTTCCAGTACTGGCTGAAACTGACCGCGCTGCTCGTCCCCGTGCTCTTCCTGCTCGCCGCCTGGCGCGCCGACCACACCCCGCAGCCGTCCTGGGACCGCCCGGCCACCTTCCACCGGCCCACGCTCGTCAGCCTGGACGCTCCGCAGGACCTCGCGATCGACCGTCCCGTCCGCGTCACCGCGCGGGGCACGGTCGACGGCACGCGCCACGACCGTGAGGAGATCCTGCTCGCCGAGGGCACACACCGTCTCGCGGCCGGCAGCGCGCTGACTTTTCCCGCCGGTGCGCGCGTGCCCCGGGTGGCGACCGGGGAGCGGGTCCGCGCCCTGCCCGCCGACTGGGCGCGACCCGTGACGCAGGGCCGGGAGGAACACGGCCTGTACGCGACGTACGGCCTGATCCTGGCCACGTTCCTCGGCACCATGGGGCTGCCGCACGTCGTGGTGCGCTTCTACACCAACCCCGACGGACGCGCCGCCCGCCGCACCACCGTCATCGTCCTCGGACTGCTCGCCGCCTTCTACCTGCTCATGCCCGTCTACGGCGCGCTCGCCCGCCTGTACGCCCCCGATCTGATGCTGTCCGGCGACACCGACGCTGCGGTGCTCCTGCTGCCGCAGCGGCTCATCGGCGGCGCGGCCGGCGACCTGGCCGGGGCGCTGGTCGCCGGCGGGGCGTTCGCGGCGTTTCTGTCCACCACCTCAGGGCTCACCCTGTCGGTCGCCGGAGTGCTCGCCCAGGACGTCCTGCCCACACTCGGCGTACGGCACTTCCGGCTCGCGACGCTGCTCGGCATCGCGGTACCGGTCGCCGCCTCCCTCGCCCTGCCGGACCTGCCCGCCGCAGGCGCCGTCGGACTCGCCTTCGCCGTCTCCGCCTCGTCGTTCTGCCCGCTGCTGATGCTGGGGATCTGGTGGCGGGGCCTCACCCCGCCCGGTGCGGCGGCAGGTCTGGTGGCGGGCGGGGGCTGCGCGCTGGTCGCGGTCGCCGCGGCGATGGGCGCCACTCCCGGCACCGGGTGGCCGCACGTGCTGTGCGCCTGGCCGGCGGTGTGGTCGGTGCCGCTGGGCTTCACGACCATGATCGTGGTGTCCCTCGCCACCCGGCACCGCGTCCCGCGCAGCACCTCCGCCATCATGGCCCGCCTGCACCTGCCCGAGACGGGGGTCCGGTCATGAGCACTCAGCTCCTCGCCTTCCTCACCGCCGGCGCCACCGCGCTGTTCGCTCTCGGCGCGGCCGTGGGGTACCTGACCGGCACCGGCCGGCGCGGCCGCCGCGAGCCGCCCTCGCTCGGCACCGAGGTGGAGCGCGCCACGTTCCACACGCTGCACACCGCCTCGCTCGCCGCGCGTCCGCTGCGCGCCGGGCTCACCACCGACACCGCCCGCAAGGCGGCCCGGCGGCTGAGACCGCTGCTGGGCGAGGCGTCCATGACCCTGACGGACCAGGAGATGGTGCTCGCCTGGGAGGGGCCGGGCGCCCACCACCGGGACCTGGTGGAGCGGCTGATGCCCGACGTGGTGGGCAAGGGCGCCACGCAGGCCGTCAGGGTCGTCTGCGAGCAGCCCGACTGCCCCGTGCGCTGGGGTGTCCTCACGCCCCTCGCCGTCGACGGCCGCCCGACCGGGGCTCTGGGAGCCTTCGGGCCCGAGGAGTCCGCCGTCCTGGCCCGGGCCGCCGACGAGGTGGCCCGCTGGGTCTCCGTCCAGCTGGAACTGGTCGAGCTGGAGCGCAGCCGCTCCGACGTGATCGAGGCGGAGATCCGAGCGCTGCGGGCGCAGATATCGCCCCACTTCATCTACAACTCCCTCGCCTCCATCGCCTCCTTCGTCCGCACCGACCCCGACCGGGCCCGCGAACTGCTCCTCGAATTCGCCGACTTCACCCGCTACAGCTTCCGCAAGCACGGTGACTTCACCACGCTCGCGGACGAACTGCGCTCCATCGAGCAGTACCTGGAGCTCGCCCGGGCCCGCTTCGGAGACCGGCTTCAGGTGAACCTGCGGATCGCACCCGAGGTGCTGTCCGTGTCGCTGCCGTTCCTGTGTCTGCAACCGCTGGTGGAGAACGCCCTCAAGCACGGCCTGGAGGACAGCGTGGAGCGCAGCTCCGTCACCATCCTCGCCGAGGACGACGGTCCCGACGCCCGGGTGGTCATCGAGGACAACGGGGTCGGCATGGAACCGGAGCGGCTGCGCCGGATCCTGAGGGGAACCGGCGGGCCGTCCACCGGCATCGGGCTGGGCAACGTGGACCTGCGGCTGCGTCAGGTGTACGGCGACGCCTACGGGCTCGTCATCGAGACCGCCGTGGGCGCGGGGATGAAAGTCACCGTGCGCGTCCCGAAGTTCCGCGCGGGCGTACGGTCGGCGCCACCCGCCCGGTGACCTTCGAGCCGTCCGCCGTACCGAGTACCGGGAAGCCGTCAGCTCCCGCCGGCCCTGTACGCAAAGGGGGCAACCTCCCTGCTTACCAGGGTTGTTCGGGACATAGGCGAAGGAACGGACCCGCAGGTCAGGGTCGCTGCCGGGTCGTCATGGATCTTTCACAGGTTCCGGGCCGAAGCGTCGAACACACTGCGGGTTTGCCGATAAACTCCGGGCTGACCGGCAACGGCCACCGGGCGTCGCGGACGCGACGCAGGACGACGAGACCGCGGACCCGAGAGGACACTGTGCCCGCCGCCTTCCCCGACTTGGCCGGCAGGCCCGTCCATTTCGGCGGCACCGCACGCGCCGCCGCCCGGACCCGCGTCGCGTCCTCACCGGCGCGGCGCCGCCCGCTCGTGCGCGGGTTCGCCGGGATCCCGGCGTCGGGCCTGTCATGCCCGCATCCAGCCGGTGGTGGCACCTCGCCCGGCCGCCATGCCCCGTGCCGGCCGGTTCACGGGCCGGACACCTTGGAGAGGACTCGATGACCGACCTGTTACTGGCCGCCGGCACCACGGTCGCCCTGGCCGCCACCGGGACCACCTGGCATTTCCACCGCGTGTACCGGCGCGAACGCGGCAGAGCCGAACAGCTGCGCAGCCACGCGCAGCATCTCACCGAGCAGTTGCAGGCCGCGGAGTACGCCCTCGCCCGGCTCACCGCGGCGATACCGGCCTTGGCCTCCGGCGAGGCGTCCGACGCCGACCTCACCCCGCCCCCGCCGCTGGCGCACACGCCGCTCGCCGGCCGGCTGCGCGACCTCACCGGCCAGGTGACCGCCACCGTGACCCGTGTGCGCGAGGCGGCGCAGGCCACGGCCGACGAGCAGACCGCACAGATCCGCTCGGCTGCCGACGGCGCGATCGAGAAGGCGCACCGCGACGCCCGCGAGGCCACCCGGGCCGCCGTGCGAAGCTTCGCGTCCAACGTCGTGGCCAAGGCGTCCCGGCTGAGCCGGGAGATCAGCCAGGGCGTGCGCTCGCACCAGGACGACGAGGCGTACGCCACCCTCGTGCACATCGACCACATCGCGCAGCAGATGCTCCTCACCGCGCAGGGCTACGCCGTCCTGGCCGGTGACAAGCTGTCCCGGCGCTGGCCCCGGACCACCCTGACCGATGTGATCCGCGCCGCGATGGGCCGGATCGAGGGCTACCAGCGCATCGAACACCACGAGCTGGACACCGTCGCGGTGGAGAGCCGGGCCGTCGAGGCCGTCGTGCACACCCTGGCCCTGCTGCTGGACAACGCCCTGCGGTACTCCCCGCAGACCGCCCGCGTGCACGTCTCCGTCGAGGAGGGCCACCACGCCTGCTTCCTGACCGTCGACGACGCCGGCCTGCGCATGGACGACGAACGGCTGCTGTGGGCCAGCGACATCATGTCCGGCAAGCACCGCGACGACATCACCCGGCTCGGCGCCCACCCGCAGACCGGTCTGCGGGTCGCCTCACTGCTCGCCGAGAACTACGGCTTCCGCGTCGAGCTCACCGCACCGAACATCTACCAGGGCACCCGGGCCGTCCTCGTGCTGCCGAAGAGCCTGCTGACCGCACCGGCCCCCGCTCCCCGGCCCGCCGCGGCGCGACCCGCCGCCCCCGAGCCGGCCGCCGCGGCGCGACCCGCCGCACCGGAGCCGGCCGCCGCGGCCGCACGCCAGGACGCCGCCGCGGCCGCCCCGGCGGAGGCCGTCGGGACGCCCGGATCCGCCGCCGTTCCCGCCTCGCGGGAAGGCGCCGCTCCGGAACCCGCCCGGACCACCGCCAGCGGCCTCACGGTCCGCCGGCGCCCGGCCCGGCCGCGCGGCACACCCCCGCCACCGGCCGAGGACGCCGTCGTGCCGGGCCGCCCCGGCGTCGCGGCCGCCTGGGCGGCAGGCAGCCGCCGCGGGCGCGCGCTGCCGGAAGACAACGGACCCACCGAAGGACACTGACCATGCGCGACACGCACAGCAACAGCCTGGGATGGCTGCTCGACCAGGAACTCGGCACCGTCGAGGGCGTCGCGTACGCCGTGCTGATGAGCGGCGACGGACTCCTGCAGGCCCGCACCCAGACCATCGGACAGGAGGACGCCGAGAAGCTCGCCGCCGTGACCGCGTCGCTGCGCGCCGCCGGCAAGGCATGGGACGAGCACGTCGGCGGCAAGGGCATGTGCCAGCTGCTCATCGAGTCGCAGGGCCGCATCGGGCTGACGACCGCGGCCGCGAGGAACACCATGCTCTCCGTCGTCACCACCGGCCCCGAGGCGGACGTCGGCCTGATCACCCACCACATGGTGCGCCTCGCGACCCGGCTCGGCCACGAGATGGACGTCGCCGGCCGCCGCCCGGCCGCGGAAGGCGGCACCACGACGTGAGCGGTCCGCGGCACGACCCGGACATGATCAGGCCCTACGTCCGCACCGGCGGCCGCAACCGCCCCAGCCGGGACGTCCGCCTGGAGACGGTGCTCGTCGCCGCGTCCGGCCCCAGCCTGTCGGTGGGGCCGG
>NZ_JBEZWX010000047.1:0-53074 GCF_040637635.1 Streptomyces sp. NPDC028635
GGAGGCGCCGCGCGGCGGGCGCGCGGCGGGCGACAGGAGGGCGGCCACGCGGCGCGGTACGGGGCCGGAGGTGGCCGCCGGGGTCATCGCGGGCCGGGTGGTGTCCGCCGTGTGCGTGGCGAGGGCGGCGCGAGCGATGGCGCGCGCGGTGAGGCGGCGGTCGCCGACGGCGGTCGCCGCGGCCTCGTCGGCGGCGCGCTCGGCGGCCAGCCGGATGGCCTCGCGGACCGGCCGCAGGGCGGGGTGGCAGTGGGCGGCCAGCTCGGCCGCCGCCAGGAAGTAGTGGTGTCCGCCCGCGTTGTGGGCGCGCTCGTGCGCGAAGAGCGCCTCGCGTTCCCGCGCGTCGAGGCTGCGCAGCATGGCGGTGGTGACGACGATGCGGTGCGGGCGGCCGGGCAGGGCGTACGCGTCGGGGCGCGGGGAGTCGACGACGCACAGGTCGCCCGCGGCGGGCCGGCGGCCGGCTTCGGAGCGCGCGGTGCGCAGCCCGGCGGCCTGCCGCAGCACCGTGCGGACCAGGGCGAGCGCGGCGAGGGTGAGCAGGCCGGTGGCCAGGGCGGCCAGGGGCAGGACCAGGCGCGCGGACGGCGTGTGCAGCGGGTGCACCAGCTCACCCAGCGCGGCGAGGGCCGGGATCCGCAGCAGGCCGGTCAGGGCCAGGGAGCCGAGTGCCGCGACGGTGCCGGCCGCGAGCAGGAGCGCCGAGACGGTCAGGGTCCACAGCGCGGCCACGGGCGCGCAGCGGTCGAGGACCCTGCGGGCCGGCGCGGATGCGGCCCAGGGCAGGAGCAGGGGGATCAGCAGCAGGGCGATCCTCACGGGCCCTCCTCCAGCAGTCGGCGCAGGACCTCCTCGTCGTCCGGGCTGAGCTGGGCGACGAAACGGGCGAGGACCGTCTCCCGGTCGCTGCCGCGGTCGAGTTCGCTGTGCATGCGCAGGGCGGTCAGGCCGTGCGGGTCCTGGGTGGGGCGGTAGGCGTAGCCGCGGCCCTGCCGCTGCCGCTCCAGCGTCCCCTTCTCGTGCAATCGGGACAGGATCGTCGTCACGGTCGTGCGGGCCAGGCCGGAGGCGAGTTCGGCCTGCACCTGGGCGGGGGTCAGCGGTGTGCCCGCCGCCCACAGCGCGGCCATCACCGCGGCCTCCAGCTCGCCCGCCGGCCGGCGTTCGTCCTTGTCGGCGCTCATGGAACGATCCTCACCCCGCGATCGTCTACAGTGTCGTAGACCGTCTACTTGATTGTAGACGGTCGGGTGCCGTGCATCCGGTGGCCCGCACAGAAAGGACTCATGCGATGACCACACCCGTGGTCCTATCGTCGCAGCTCGCGGTGAATCCCCTCGACGCCCGGTCGCTGCTGGCCGCCTTCGGCGTCCTCGGCGTCGGCGTGGTGATGTTCGCCGAGACGGGACTGCTGATCGGCTTCTTCCTGCCGGGCGACTCCCTGCTGTTCACGGCGGGCCTGCTGTGCACCGGCACGGAAGGGCACGGCATCCGGCTCTCCCTCGGGCCGCTGCTCGCCGCCGCGGCGCTGGGCGCGCTGGCCGGCGCGCAGTGCGGTTATCTGCTCGGGCGCCGTGCGGGCACCACCCTGCTCGCCCGCAGCCGCTCGGCGCGGCTGCACGAGGGGGCGCACAGAGCCGAGGAGCTGCTGGCGCGCTACGGGCACGCCAAGGCGATCGTCCTGGCGAGATTCGTCCCGGTGGTGCGGACCGTGCTCAATCCGCTCGCGGGTGCGCTCGGAGTGCCCGCGCGGGTGTTCACCGTGTGGCAGGTGGCCGGCGGCCTGGTGTGGAGCGTCGGCCTGACCCTGGCGGGATACGCGCTCGGGTCCTCCGTCCCGAACGTGGACCACTATCTGCTGCCGCTGGTCGCACTGATCGTGGCGGTGTCGCTGGTCCCGCTCGCCCTCGAGCTGTACCGCGGCCGCAAGGGTGCCAAGGCGAGGGAGGCCGGCGGATGACGCTCGCGTTCTCAGCGGCGTCGATCGACGGCTCCGCCTACCGCGACGTGGTGGACCTGGCGGGACGCGCGCCGGGCTGGCTGGACACCACGATCAGAGTGTGGTCGGACTACGGTCTGGCGGTGTTCGCCGTCCTCATGGTCCTCGTCTGGTGGCGGGCCCGGCGCACGGGGGCCGCCGCGGCGGTGACGGCGCTGGCCGTGCCGGTGGTCGTGGTCCTGGCGTACGGCCTGAACGACGTGCTGAAGATGTTCGTCCGCGAGGACCGGCCCTGTCAGACCCTTCAGGTGCGCACCCTGGAGGCCTGCCCGGCGCACGGGGACTGGTCGTTCCCCAGCAACCACGCGGCGATCGCCGCCGCGGCCGCCGTGGCGCTGCTGCTCGTCTCGCGATGGCTGGGGGCGCTCGCCTGCCTGGCGGCGGTCGCCATGGCCGCGTCGCGCGTGTGGATCGGCGTGCACTACCCGCACGACGTGCTGGTGGGGCTGGTCGTGGGCGGGCTCGTCGCGCTCGCGGCGCTCCCGCTGCTGCGGCGCCGGTCGGACGCGCTGGCCAGACGGCTGACGGCGGCCGCGCCGCTGCGTCTGCTGCTGACGGTCTCATGAACGGCGGGGGCGGCGGCACGGCGGCGAAAGAGCGCAGCGGGCGCAGGGACGTCGCCGATCTCGCGGGCAGCGTGGGAGTGGGCGCGTGGGCGGCGTTCGCCGTACTGGCGCTGGTGGTCACCGGCCGGGCCGGTGCGCCGCTCTGGCTGGACGACAGGTTCCTCATATGGTCCGTCGGCCACCGCCCGGAGGAGGCCGTGGCGCTCGCCCGGGGCGTGACCGCGACCGGCACGGGAGCCGTCCCCTACCTTCTCGCCGCGCTGGCCGGCGCGGTGGCCGGACGCACGCCGCGGACCCGGCTGCCGGCCGCCGCCGTCGCCCTGGCCTGCCTCGCCGCGGGCCAACTGGTGCGTTACGGCGTGATGGAGCTGGTCCGCCGCTCCCGTCCACCGGAGGCGGAGTGGACGGCTCACGCGAGCGGCTGGGCGTTTCCGTCCGGTCACACCACGACGGCCGCGCTGACCGCCGGCGTGCTCGTCGTCGCGCTCACCCTGCGCGCCCCGCGCGGAGGCACCGCGCTGCGGATCGCCGTGTGCGGCTGGGCGCTGCTCGTCGGCCTGACCCGGGTCTACCTCGGCGTGCACTGGTTCACGGACGTCGTCGGTGGCTGGCTGTTCGCCGCGGGCTGGCTGGGGCTCTGCCTGTGCGCGGCCGCCCGTCTGCTGCCCGCGTCCTTCCTCACCGGCCCGGCCACCCCGGAACCGGGACACGACGCCGCGCCCCCGGACCCCGGCCACCGGGGACGGCCGGGCGCTGCCTGACGCCGCGCGACGCCGAGGCACTCCGCGGTCGGAAGGGTGAGAGCACACCCCGCGCCCGGCCGCACCTCGCGGGTCACCGCCTGTCGAGCGCCTTGTCGAGGGTGAGGGTCGCGTCGATCAAGGCGAGATGGGTGAACGCCTGCGGGAAGTTCCCCAGTTGGCGGCCCGTCGGGTCGATCTCCTCGGAGTACAGGCCCAGATGGTTGGCGTACCCCATCATCTTCTCGAAGACCAGCCGCGCCTTCTCCGTCCGCCCCGCTCGGGCGAGGGCGTCGACGTACATGAACGTGCACAGCGAGAAGGTGCCCTCCGAGCCGCGCAGGCCGTCGGGCGACGTCTCGGGGTTGTAGCGGTAGACGAGGCTGTCGCTGACCAGTTCCCGCTCGATGGCGTCCAGGGTCGACGCCCAGATCGGATCCTCCGGGCTGAGGAACCCGACCGTCGCCATGCGCAGCAGCGACGAGTCCAGCACGTCACTGCCGTAGTGCTGGACGAAGGCGTGCGCCTTCTCGCTCCAGCCCTTGGTCATGACCTGCTCGTAGACGGCGTCCCGCTCGGTCTGCCACCGTCCCGACGCCGACGGCCACCCCTTCGACTGCGCGAGGCGCAGCGCGCGGTCGAACGCCACCCACGACATGACCCGGCCGTAGGTGAAGTCCTCGCGCCCGCCGCGGGTCTCCCAGATCCCCTCCTCCGCCTGGTCCCAGTGGTCGGCCAGCCAGTCCAGGTTCGCCCGCATCGAGGTCCATCCCTCGTACCCGACCTGGAATCCGTGCTGGTGCGCGAAGTACATGCTGTCCAGCGCCTCGCCGTAGATGTCCAGCTGGAGCTGGGTCGCTGCGCCGTTGCCGATCCGCACCGGCCGGGAGCGCGCGTAGCCCTCCCAGTGCTCGAGGGTCTGCTCGTCCAGGTCGGACGAGCCGTCGACCCTGTACATGATGTTGAGCGGCCCCGTGTCCCCACCGCTGCCGGCCCGCTCCTTGACCCGGTCGCTCAGCCAGGCGTTGAAGGCGCGCGCCTCCTCCGTGAAGCCCAACCCGAGCAGGGCGTACACGGAGAAGGAGGCGTCACGGATCCAGGTGAACCGGTAGTCCCAGTTGCGTCCACCGCCCAGTTGCTCGGGCAGCGCCGTCGTCGGGGCGGCCACCACGGCACCGCTGGGTGCGAAGGTCATGAGTTTCAGGGTGATCGCGGAACGCTCCACCATCTCGCGCCAGCGCCCGGTGTAGCGCGACTGGGCGAGCCAGGAACGCCAGAAGGCCGCGGTCTCGTCGAAGAGCTGCTGGTAGGCCTCCTGGCGGACTTCGGCCGGTGGCCCCCCGGCGCCCGTCTCCAGCACGAGCCCCCGCTGCTCGCCGGCCCGCAGCGTCAGCGACAGGTGCAGATCGGCGCCCTGGTCCGTGGCGACGTCGACGAGCCGCTCGTCCTGGGGTTCGCGGATGGGATGCACGGTGAGTTCCGTGCCGTCCTCCGCGGCGAAGACCGCTCCGTGCTGGGTGATGTGCAGCTCGTGCTTGCTGCGTCCGTAGTCGAATCGCGGGGCGATCTCCACCTGGAACGTCATACTGCCGCGCACACAGCGCACCAGACGCACCAGCCGGTGGCGGGGGGTGACCGTCGTACCGGTCACCGGCATGAAGTCGACCACCTCGCCGGCGCCCGCCTCGGTCATGAACCGGGTGACCAGGACAGCCGTGTCGGGCAGGTACAACTGCTTGGTCGCATGGGTGCGATGAGCCGGCCGGACCGTGCAGTGACCGCCCTTCTCCTGGTCCAGCAGCGCCCCGAAGACACTCGGCGAGTCGAACCGCGGGGAGCAGAACCAGTCGACCACGCCCTCGGTGGTCACCAGCGCGGCGGTCTGCAGATCGCCGATGAGACCGTGGTTCTCGATCAGTGGGTAACCGTCCATGGGGGCGTTCCCTCCGGTGTGAGCAGGTGTCCGCTGGAGATCGGATCTCCTCGGCGTCCCGCTAGTGCGCCTTCCAGTTCGCGTTGTCGGGGATCGTCTTGTCCGGCACGTGGACCTGGACGATGGACGGGCCGCTCGAGTTCTCCAGGGCGCCCGCGACGGCGTCTCCCAGCTCGCCGTACGTGCCGACTTCCCAGCCCCGGCAGCCGAAGACCTCCGCCAGTGCGCTGTAGTTCCACCGGTGCAGCTCGCACGGCTTGTAGAACGGCCTGTCCGAGTGGAATATCCCGGCGTCGGCGAGCCACTGCTCCACGGCGTAGACGCCGTTGTCGACGACGAAGATGACCGGATGGAGCCCGAACCGGGCCTGCGTCGAGAGGCACTGGGCGGTCATCTGGAAGCCGCCGTCACCCGAGAAGACCAAGACCTTGTGGTCCGGGCCCTTCGCCAGGCAGATGCCCGTCGCGGCCGCGGCGCTGTACCCGATCGCCGAGTAGGACGACTGGACGACGAACCCTCCCGGACCGGGCACTTCGAGCAGCAGGCTCCCGAAGTAGTTCATGCTCGCGTCGGCGCCGACGATGGTGTCCCTGTCGACGTACTGCTGGATGTAGTTGTAGAACCCCTGGTAGGTGATCACGTCGGTGTCGCTCACGGCCGGGACGCTGCGAGCCGGTTTGTCCGGCAGCTTCTGCGTCCTGGGCGTGATGTTCTCCGCCAGGATGCCGTCCACGAGGTGCTCGAGCGCGACCTGCCCGCCGAAATAGGTTCCGAACTTGACCGCGTCGAACGAAGCGAACGCGGTCTTGTCGTAGTCCGGGTCCCAGCCCAGCGAGTTGATGTCCGTCAGCCACACACCGAGGGCCAGTACGAAGTCGGACGTGTCGACCAGGTCCGTGACGGCGGTCGATGACGCCTGGCCGTCGAGCACACCGACGAACCGCGGATCGTCCTCGGAAAGGACCGCCTTGCTGAGGAGTTCCGTGACGTAGGGGACGTTCAGTGTCTCGATCAGCGTCATGGCCTTGTCCTGAAGGCCGAGCCGGTCGATCTCCACGCCGAGCCAGATGAGCGGATTCTCGGCGCTCTCGAGCCTCGCGCGGATCCGCGCGACCGACTCCTTCAGACTGGTCTCGTCCGACAGGGTTCTGGCCGGCTGGAGGACGCCCCTCGGCGGCTCGCACTCCAGGTCGACCATGTCCTGGAGCAGCTCGATGTAGATCGGGCGCCGTTCACTGATGCACCGGGTCAGCGCATAGTCGATCAGCGTCGGCGCGAGGTCGGGATTGTCGAGCCGGATGGCCGCGACCGTCACGTGCTCGAACGACTGGAGATCCGTTTCCCGCCCGCTGATGAAGTGGTGTGCGCTGAAGCCGGTCTGCTCGAAGGTGATGGTCTTCTTGATGCTCGGTGTGCCGTTGATCAGCACGAGCGGCACCTTCTCGACATAGGCGCCCGCGGCGGCGTTCACGGCGCAGAGCGCGCCCGCGGAGTAGGTGACGCAGAGGGCGCCGATGCCCTTCAGCCGTGCGTACCCGTCCGCCGCATAACCGGCGTTCACCTCGTTGACCTCTTCGATGATCTTCACGCCGCCCGGCGTGACATACCCGTTCAGCCATTCGATGGAATAGTCGCCCGCGATGGCGAACAGGTGCTCCAGCCCGAGTTGGCGAAGCCTGTCCACCAGGTACTTGCCTACAGTGCAGCCCTCGTTCATGGTCGGAGCACCTCCGTGGTCAGTAGTCGCTCGCGCCGCCGAACAGCCGGGGCATGTAGATGTCGAAGATCCCCGGGCACCTGCGTTCCGGATACCGCCGCAGCATGAAATTCTTGAAGGCGTCGTCCGTCAGCCCGTCACCGACCGCCTGCCGGGCGGCGGAAAGGTATTCGATGTTGCGGGCGACTTCGTTCTTGTCGGCCGGCAGACCGTGGCCCGGCATGAACAGTTCGTAGTCCGAGGCCAGCATGTCCTGCAGCACCCGGCTCCAGTGGTCCATGTGTTTCGTCAGGTACAGATGGGTGCCGCTGTAGATCAGGTCCTGAGCGACATACACCCCCACCTCCGGAAGCCTGATGGTGAGGTGGTAGTCGATCTCGGTGTCCGTCACGCGGTCGAAGACGTACCGGAGCCCGTCGATGGTCTCTTCACCGGGGCCGGCGACTTCCTTCGGAACGGCTATGCGCTCCGGAGCGAGGTCACCGAGTTTCCAGTGGTCGCTTCTCGAGTCCTCTCCGTGCTCCTGGATGAAGGTCTTGGTCTCGGACAGCGCGTACACCGTGACGTCCGTGAAGGCGGTGCCGAGTCCGAACCAGTGGTCGGGGTGGCGGTGGGAGACGTACAGCCTTTCGATCGGCTTGCCCAGGCTGTCCGCGTACTCCCGGAACGCCCTCGCGTAAGGGGTGAGGAACTGTCCGTCGACGAGGACCAGCTGGTTCCTGGTTTCGATGACATGCGTGGCGTTCGCGATGTTGTCGTCCGTGAAGGACGCGACGAAGGTGTGAATGCGGACATCGCCTGCCTGCTTCACGACCATGCTGATGGGATCCGATATCTGAGCCGGCATGGGAGGCCTCTTCCGGGTTAGGCGGTCCGCTGTCGCAGTTCCTCCAACGCGGCCCTCGCGACGTCGTAGGCGCTGTCCCTGCCGGGCACGGGGTCGTCCTCGCCGGGTCGCCAGAAACGCCGGCGTGCCATGCGCATGGAGCTGTCGAAGGGCGGGATCGCGTTGAACACTTCGATCAGATAGGGCCCGCGGTACACCGGCTCGATCTCGTTCGAGATGACGTCCCACGGGATCCAGCTGTCCTTCACCGCGCCCCGGTCGGGTGCGGAGATGTGGACGTAGTAGAGCCGGTGCTGCCCTACCGCTCGCGCGATGTTCTCCTTCAGGACCGACGGCCCCTGGCTCTCCATCACGACCTGTGCGGTGTCGATCGTCACGCCTCCCTGGGCGTGCTCGAGGCCCTCGAGGAAGTCCAGGACCTCCGAGACCATGTTGGGCGGCGGTGTCTCCCAGCTCTTGACGGGCTCGACGGCGAGCTTCACCTCGCGTGCTTCGGCGTACTCCACCAGTTCTTCGAAGACGGAACGCGCCGCGTCGTAGCGCGGCCTCATCCAGTCCTGGAGGGCGTCGCTCCAGATCGGCTCGTCGGTGTCCGTGACCGGGAAGACGCCGTAGGGATAGATGAACGGCCCGGACATGATCGAGTCGCCGCCCAGGACCCGGGTGATGTCGACACGTGACTTGAGGTAGGACAGGGCCTGCCCGCGCTGCTCCTCGTAGGGTGACGTCGGGTCGAAGGTCCGCGTGGTCCCCACGTTGGTGGTGAACTTCGCCTCCCCCAGCCCCGCCCGCTCGAACGCCGTCTTCAGGCCGCTGTAGCAATCGACCTCGAGCTTGTGGTCGACGCCGGCCGGCTGGGCGGCGATATGCACGTCGAAGCCGTCGTACCCCATGTCGGTGAGGGCCTTGAGGTGATCGATCAGGACCCCGGTGTACCGCGTGTCCTGGGGCCGGAGATCGGCCGTGAACATGAAGAAGCTGAAGAACACGTCCCGTCCGAGTGTCGCGTTCATCGTCACCACCCCAGGACGTCGGCGAGATAGGCGCGGGCCTTCTTGGCGTACTCGAGCGGGACCGCCTTGTTCGGGTCCTGCTCCGCCTCGACGACCAGCCACCCCTGGTAATGCGCGTCGGCCAGCACTTCGAGGATGGGCCGGAAGTCGATCGCGCCCTCTCCGGGCACGGTGAAGACGCCGAGCTCGATGGCGTCCTGGAACGACAGGCCCTCCTCCCGCACCCGCTTCACGACCTCGGGCCGGACGCTCTTCAGGTGGACGTGGCCGATACGGCCGGCGTGCGCCCGGGCCAGCTCCAGCGGGTTGTCGCCGGCGAAGGCCAAGTGGCCGGTGTCGAGGAGCAGGTGGACCAGGTCCGGGTCGGTCGAGGCCATCAGCCGGTCGATGTCGGCCCGGGTCATGACGCCGGTGCCCATGTGGTGGTGATAGCTGAGCTTCATCCCGGCCGAGCCGGCGATCCTGCCGAGTTCGTTCAGGCCCGAGGTCAGGGCGTCCCACTGGGCGTGGGTGAAGACCGGGCGGTTGGCGAACACGTCCACGGGCAGCAGGTGCGAGGAGGCGCCGAACTCGGCCACGACCAGTTCGGTCCCGCCCAGCGCCTTGATGTGGGCCAGCGTCTCCTCGAAAGCAGCGATCGTCTTGTGCCGCATGTTGCCGATGGTGAAGTACGTGCTCGTCCAGGGTTCGGACACCCGCAGGCCGCGGATCTCGAGGGCGGCCCTGAGCTCGGCCACGTCCGCCGGGTACTTGTGCCCGAGGCTGCAGCCCTGGAAGCCGGCGAGCGCCATCTCGCTCACGGCCTGACCGAAGGAGATACCGGCGTCGATGGTGGGGAAGTCGTCGTTCCACCACAGGGTGCAGCAGACGCCGAGCTGCACCTTGTCGGGGCTGAGGCGGTCGGCCAACGCCGTCATCGTGTCGCCCCCTTCAGATAGCGGTCGTCGATGCGGGGCGGCTGAGCCCAGGAGCCGTATCCGGGTGCCTTGGCGCCCGGAGGGTTGGCCCCGATGGCCCGCCACAGCAGCCCCTCCTGGTAGGAGGCGGCGGTGACCGTGGAGGTGCCCGCCCCGGTGTGGGGCCCGTAGTGGTCGACCCAGTCGGGGGGCAGCGCGTACCACATCCCGACGTACCAGAGCTTGATGACCTGGCGGGCCACCGGGCCGAGCCGGTCGTCGCCGAAGATCCGGTGGCGCAGGGCCCGGTCGAACAGGTCCCGGTCGAGCGGGGTGGCGGCGCTTGCGGCCTGACCGGCCGCGTCGGCCCGGGCTGCCCGGTGGGCGTCCAGGAGGGCGGTGACGACCTCGTCGCCGCAGGCCTCGCGCACTTTCGCCAGATACTTGTGGGCCAGGCCGGTGCCGAGGAGATCGGTCTCCTCGAAGGCCGTGAGGTCGACCGACAGGGAGAGGAACCTCTCGAAGGACGGGGCGGTCATCATGTCACCGCCCGGACCGTCGCGGCGGCATCCGGTGAGGCCTGCGGATCGGATCCGACCGCGTCCGGAATCTCGAAGGTGGGAGCGGCGTGCAGGCCGCCGCTGCCCGGCAGGGGGCTGCGCACCAGCCGGTTGAACCCGTCGCGCAGGCGGAACATCTCGCAGACGGCTTCCTGCAGGAGGCCCGGCTGCCCGTTGAACGCCTTGGTGAGCAGGGCGAGGAAGTTCGCGTAGTCGGTGTTGAAGTCCCGGGCGACGCGGGCGAGTTCCGACCCTTCCGGGTAATCGGCCAGGCGGGCACTCACCTTCACCTTGTACACGTCGTCCCAGCAGATGCTCAGCTCGGGTCCCGACGGTGCGCCGGGGTGGTCGCCCTCCTGGTAGTAGCGGCCGAGCTGGAGCTGGCGGAAGCGGTAGTAGTGGGCGAGCTCCCCGTCCGCGTCGTAGATCCCCGAGTCCAGGCCCTCCCCCTGGGCGGCGATGAAGCGGAGCGCCCGCTGGGCCGAGTCCAGGTCGGTGACGACGATGATCTCCCCGCCGCCGGAGTAGAAGAACTCCGGCCCCACCTGGCGAGCCGGATCCCCGCGGAACAGCGCGGGGTCATCGGCCGCCACCTTCTCGAGTCCTTCGATGATCTCCTCGTAGAACTCGCCGATGCTGTAGAAGCGCATCCCCTCGGTCGTGGGGCTGGCGACCAGCGGCGACGACCTGCCGTTCGATGTCGGCACCAGCCGTGACTCGCCGCTGGGTACCTTGCCCGGACGCTCGATCTTGCAGAACGTCTCGATCGCCTCGGGGGAGAAGGGCCGCAGGTCGACGGTGAAGTCGTCCTCGCCGTCGGGCAGGCGGGCCGGATACGACGGCACGAAGCCGGGGCGGGTCAGATCGGGCGTCCCGCCGATGGCGTTCAGGACGTTGGCGACGAGGGTCAGGTGCAGCATCTCCTCCACCGCTGCCACCCGGATGATGTGGGCGGCGTCGGAGTTGGTGGTGGAGCGGATGGAGTAGTACGCGGTCAGGTACGTGGGGATGGTCGCGTGCTCGAGCGCCATCGCCGCGTTCAGGTAGCTGGTCAGGTCGTCGCGGTTGCCGATGGTCGACACGGTCATCGGGCCACCTCCCCTGAGGTCGGCGCCGCGAGACGCCGGTCGGGAGCAACGTTCGTCGGAGCGGTCTCGGAGCCGAGCTGGGCCAGCATGGCCCGGACGCTGCGCAGGCACAGGGCGGCGACGGTGAGCGTCACGTTCGACGTGCCCACGGTGGGCATGCTTCCGCCGCCGACCAGGTAGAGGTTGTCGTGGTCCCAGCACCGCTGGTCCGGGTCGACCACCGACGTCGACGGGTCGTCGCCCATCACATGGGTGCCGGCGAGGTGGTTGCCCCCGCGGATCTCGTAGCCCACGCCGTCGTGGACGGCGTAGCCCCAGAAGTTCGGCTGGTACACGGTGTGGTCCTCGGCCCCGAGGCGGGCGAAGATCCGCTTCGACAGCTGCCGGGCGTATGCCACCCCGCGCATCGTGTACTCGGGGATGTCGTAGGTGAGGACGGGCCGCATGTTCCCCAGCGGGTCGGTGAAGTCCGGGCTCACGGTGACCCGGTTGCTGGGGTTGGCGGGGACCTCGACCATGAAGGCCAGCTGGAGCTGGCGGGACACACGGTCCACCAGGGCCTGGCGCAGGGACTCGCCGTAGCGGCCGCCGGAGTCCACCAGGCCGATCAGGTCGGTCATCGGTGAGCCCCGGGCCCAGCCCCAGCCGTCGTTGTGGATGTCGACGGTGAAGGCCGCCTGGTGGCTGCGGAAGCGGCCGCCGCGCAGATCGGTGATGCCTCCCGTGCAGTTCGTGCCGCGGAAGGTGCCGGCCACCTCCGGCAGCAGGCCCCACGCCAGCAGGTAGGCGTGGTCCATGAAGTTGCGCCCCATGAGCCCGCTGGAACTGCGCAGGTCGGAGGCGAGCATCAGCCGGGGGTTCTCCACCGCGTTGGCGGCCAGCACGAACAGCCGGCCACGGGCTCTCATCGTGGTGTAGCCGGGGCTGTCGGGCCGGGCGTAGCGGCGGTACTCGATCTCGGTCACCCGGCCCGTGTGTGCGTCGGTGTGCACCTTGTGGGCCACCGCCTGCGCCACCAGGTCGACCCGGCCGCTCTGGAGGGCGAGGGCGAGGGTTTTGCCGGCGTTGTACTTCGCCTGCACCGGGCAGATGGGCACACAGTTGTTGTTGCCCTGGCACCGCTCGCCGACCTCGACCTGGTACGCGCTGACCGCCCCTCGGGGCACATAGCCCTTGCCGCCGTCGTAGGCCGGGTTCGGTATGCCGTTGCGGCCCTGGGGGAACGGCCTGACCCGCAGCTCCCGCTGCTCCCCGTCGAGTTCGACCGGCATCCCGTCGAGGTCCTTGGCGACCATCCGGTCCAGGTAGGACAGGGGGAGCCCCTTCATGGGGAACACGTAGTCCTCGTCGAAGGTGATCCCCAGGTAGGCCTGGTCCTCCACGTCGGCGGAGACGCCGATCTCGCGTTCGGCCTCGTTGTAGTACGGGGCGAGGTCCTCGTAGCTGAGCGGCCAGTCCGCGCCCTCGCCGTAGAGCGTCCGCATCCGGAAGTCCTCGGGCAGCATCCGCAGCGTCTTGCCCTCCCAGTGCATGGTGGTGCCGCCGAGGACCCGCGTGTACGTGGTGTCGGTGGCGAAGGGCCCGGTCTGGACGAGGTAGGCCGAGGCATCGGGCGCCCCCGGGGTGATGCGCCGTGTCTCGCTGGCCCGGGGCATCGGGGCGTTGGGGACGGGCGGGTAGGGGGCCTGATTGTCCTTGCCGATGGCCGAGTAGAACCGGTCGAGGTAGCGCTCGTAGCCCCTGAGGGTGAGGTCTTCGGCGGGGCCCGCTTCGAGAATCAGCACTCTCTTGCCGGCCTCGCTCAGGCGCGAGGCGATCAGGGCGCCGGAGATGCCGCCGCCGACGATGACGGCGTCGTAGACGACCTCGGCCGCCGCCATGGGGTCGGTGCGCTGCGCCGCCCCCTCGGGGAACTTCGCGTACATGAGGCAGTCACCCCTCCTCTGCCTTCTCTGCTCCGTGAACTCACGAGCGGGTTCCGTGGAATCCGCTCGCGGTCGGCGCCGTGATCACGCGGATGGGAAAGGCGTGGGAGCCGAGTACGTCCGTGGGCGGTCGCCGGGAATACATGGAATTCCGGTGCGAGCGGGCCGGACGGCCGGCGCAAGGAAGCGCGGATCGGGTTTGTTCGGAGAATTTCGATGATCGGGCCGCATGTGTGATCGCTGCCGGTAATGCCCGGCACACGGACCACTGCCGCACTGCCGACGATACGCGGAAAGCGTCAAGATCGCCGACTGAGAACGGGGATTCCACCCCATAGTTCCCTGAGTGAACGTCATAAACTTACCCTGTAATGGGAGATGGGTTCCGAAAGGCCTGTTCCCGACGGTTGGGTGACCCGTCAACCACTCACACCTGAAAGTATCTCAGGTCATGTCGGCCGCCCCTCCGGACAACCCAGACCCTTGGGCAGCACACCTTTGTCCGCCGGCCCGGCGGCCGTGTTGCGGTATTGTCTGCCGGTGCTTTCATGGAATTGAAAGGCATACGTGCCGGTAGATATATGCGAGGCCGATGCTCTGAGCGCGGGGCGGCGATATCGCCTTCCGACACGACTCGCCGGTCTCCCTTCACACCAACACGCGGCGTCCACGCGACGTCCCGCCCATCCTTTCAGCGCGGAGGAGCCTCATGTCCACCAAGGTCATCCGCCATCCGGAAGGGGCGGTACGGCCGCACGGCGCCCCCTGGTACACGCTGTATCCGCGGCGGTGGTGGGCGCGGATATCGCGGGCGACAGGCAGGAGATGGCGCAAGTTCCGGACCGAGAGGGAGGCACGCAGGAGCATCGTCCCCAATCGCAGTTGGCGCTCCTGGAGGTTCACCCTCGGCCCGGTGTTGCGCGTGTGGGCACTGCTCTGGACGCTATTGCTTTTCGTCTGGGTGGGACTGGCTCTTTTCGATTTCTACAGGTACGGAGAGGAAAACAACACCGACCTGCACGCCGTGCTCCATTCCCTGTGGTTCGACGCCGTCAATCACATCCTGGGCCCCGTGCTGACGGGTTCCGTACTGCTGGCGTTCTTCCTGCTCTACTGGTACCACAAGACGAAGCAGCCGCTCATCAAAAAGGCGCGCACCCAACCCCACGATCTCGTCCCCACGGCCGGAACCCTCGTCAACCGGATCGTAGGGCGCCGGGAATTGTCGCAGGTGATAGCCCAGACACTCCGTAACCGCAGGACCAGGAAGCCGTATCTGCTCGTCGGTGGCGTGGGGGTCGGCAAGACGGCCGTACTGGTGGAACTGACTCGGATGCTGGCCCAGCAGTCCGCCGTTCCCGTGCCCATAAGTCTGCGTGACAGAAAGGACGACGGCGAACTCGACTTCGAGGAAATGGCACGGCGCCGCTTCGCGGAGGAAGCGGACCAAGGAGTGCTGGCCGGCAGCAACATCGACAAGACGTGGCGGCAGTTGAGACTCGACGACCAGGCCGTCGTCATCGCCGACGGCCTGGAGGAGGCACTCCTCGGCGAGAAGTACCAGGAGGACCGCGACAACATCATCCGACGGGCGATCGAGCGAGCGGACCGCCAGAAGCTGCCCCTGGTCATCGCCTCCCGCCCGCACGCGCCCCTCGAGGGCACACGGGCGGCGATCGCCAACCTGGAACCCCTGAGCGAGGAAGCGGCGCTGGAGTACCTGATACGGGAGCGCGGTGAGCTGGACGAGCGGCGCCTCGACTGGGTGGTGGAAACGGCTCAGGTCACGGATTCGCCGATCTATCTGCGGATCGCCCGGGTGCTCCAGCAGCACGGGCTGCTGGAGCATCTGACGCTCCGTGACGAAGGCGGTCGCCTGGACACACGCAGCAACGACTGCTCCACGCTCAGGCTCGGTCTGCTGAACACGTACCGTCAGGCCATCGAAGACGGACGCATCTTCGACAAGTTGGTGATGGACCACAGCGAACGCCGGGAAACCATATGGGTCGTGTCGGCGCTGGCCTGCCTCGGTCTGCTGCAGGACAGCATCGAGGTGACCTTCGACGACTTCATCAGCGCGCATGTGGACGACCTGCTCAGCCACCGGCAGTCCCAGGACGATCGCCCGCAGTGGCCGGGCGACGCCGAGCGGCACGGAATCCGGCTTGTCGTCTCCACGGCGCAACGCGACGCGATCTGGGAGGTGGTGAGCCGGAAGATCGGCGCGTCGGCGCCCTGGCTCAACGCCCTGGACTACCCCGTCGAGTGCCGCACGGAGCTGGCGCGGTACACGGCCAACGGCCAGCTCCTGGGGCTGGTCTACGGCTGCAGGAACAAGGTTCGGTTCCCCCACAGCATCCTTCAGGCATACCTGGGTTATCGCCTCCTGAGAGAGATGGACGACGACGAGATCAACGCGGTCGTCGAACCGGCGCTGCGCAGCCCGGGTCCGTCCCGGGAGTTGCTCATCGCTCTGGTGCTGCTGTCACGTCACCCGGCGGCTCCCCCGGCCGCCCGGCCGGCCGCCTCGCAGGACACGGCTCCGGGTGACGGCAGTGGCCCGGACGCGCGGCCCTGCCTCTCCGAACTGCTCAGCCGGGCCGCGGCGAACCGGCATGACGCGAAATACTTCGACCTGTACGCGGCGGCCCTGGAAATGGACTGCATCAGTCCGAAGCCCATGCAGGACGAGCTCGCCCGGGACCTCGAGGAACAATGGGCGGTCCTCGACATCAGGGGCGATCAGCGGACCATCGAGGATGCGAAACTGCGGTTGGTGCGGCGCTTCGGAGCCGCACTGCGGGAACGGGACCGGCGCAGCAAGGGCGGTGAGGCCCTGCCCTACAAGCGGCTCTTCGACATCGGTACGCATGAGCCCTCCCGGTCCGTCCGGCTCGCGATCGCCCATCAGATAGCCGCCGGTGGCGACGCGGCCTTCCAGGGCCTGCGCTCGGAGTTCCCGCTCGGAACCGATCCGATGACCCAGTACCTGGAAAAGACCCGTGCGGCCAAAAGGAAACTCGACGACGACTACAGTGCGTGGCTCGACGAGGTGGACGCGGACCCTGATGCCGATCCGGAGGCGAAGGAGACCCGGCAGCACAAGCATGACCGGATCGTCGAGGAGTACGAGCAGTGCCGCACCATCTGGTGGCGCCACTTCGCCCTCCGGGCCTGGCTCGTCCCCATGATCGTCGGGTCGGTCTCGGAGAAGTACCGGGACGAGGCGAAGGAGCGGCTGAGTCTGTGGTTGGACAACCTGACCACCCCGGCCGGCCGGCAGAGCCCGCCCATGCCGCTCTCCTTGGAAATCGCCTTGGCCCAGGGCTTCAAGAACGCGGCGAACCGCAGGCGACGGCACCCGGACGCCTATGAGGAGACCCGGGCCTACCTGGTGAAGCAGGCCGAGAAGATGCTCACCCGCAGCCGCTACTGGTACGCGCAGCTGAGCCTGATCCAGGCGCTGTGCCTGTGGGAGCTTCCCGACACCCTCGGGCACGCCGCCGGGTCCGGCGCGGCGAACGGACACCGCGGCCGCTCCACACCGGCGGACACCGGCGGGCCGGGAAACGGCGACGTGGCGTCCGACGGTCCCATGGAGCCGATGCGGTCGGTCACCCGCTGGCTCGCGATGGCGGGCAGTGCGCACCGGGCCGCGGCTGCCCCCGGCGTCACGTACGGGCGGCGTCCCGACAGAGTGCTCCACCCGTTCGTCGCCGAAGCCGGCGATCTGGTGACCCTGGCCCTGGAGACGGGACACCCGGAGCGGTTCATCTGGGTCGACGAGAACGAAGCCACCGACAACGTCGGTTCCACCCCGGCCGACCCGGAGCGCTACCGGAAGCACAACCTGTGGATCGCCCCGTCCGTCGGGTGGAGTGTGCTGCACCCGCGAACCCAGCGGCTTCTCGCCGACGTCCTGGTGATCCTCAATCTCATCGAGGGCGACGGGACCCCGGACGCCATCGAGGAGCGCCTGAAACGCGCGAACCGGAACGACCTTCCGTACTGTCTCACCCACGACCGCAGCCGGCTCCACCCCGAGCGCAGTGTCGGCCGGGCCGAGGGGGGCGAACCCCGCACCACCTGCGTGTCCCCGTGCGAGTTCCGTCTGTGCCCCTATCCCCCGCAGGCCGGAAGCGCACGCAGGGAGATGGCGGAGCTGTTCTGCCGGCAGCAACAGGCACTCCTGCACAGCCGCTTCCGCTGGCACCTGCCGGCCGTCAGCCGGCACACCGCGCCGTGGGTGTCGATACCCGTCCGGGAGTTGGACGCGTTCTGGGAAGAGATGGCCAACCGGAACCGCAAGACCACCGACGAGGACGAGCACTTCCTCTGAGGCCACGGGTGCCCGCGTGCGCGGCGGCCGACCCGCCCGCACCGTCGCCCGCCGCGCAGTACGCGCCCCCGCCCGGTCGCCAGGTTGTGTCGGGCAACTTTCGACTGCGCAGGGCGTTCCGCGTGACCTCGGCGCCCACAAGGTCGATACTGCCGACATCAGGACATTCAGCCAGACCGGGGCCGCCGTGGACCATCAAGATCGTTGACTGGCCACTTCCCGACCTGACCTGGAAAGATGTAGGCCAGGGGCCCACCTGTCCATCGCTTCAGGAGGTACCCATGAAGATGCTGATCAACGTCCCCGAGACCGTTGTCGCCGATGCGCTGAAGGGGATCGCGGCCGCCCATCCGGAACTGACCGTCGACGTCGAGAACCGGGTGATCGTACGGCGGGACGCCCCCGTGGCGGGGAAGGTCGGACTGATCTCCGGTGGAGGCTCGGGGCACGAGCCGCTGCACGGCGGATTCGTCGGCCCGGGCATGCTGTCGGCGGCCTGTCCGGGTGAGGTGTTCACCTCGCCGGTCCCCGACCAGATGCTGCGCGCCGCGGCGGCCGTGGACAGCGGCGCCGGGGTGCTGTTCATCGTCAAGAACTACACCGGCGACGTGCTCAACTTCGACATGGCGGCCGAAATGGCCGAGGACGAGGGCATCCAGGTCGCGAAGGTGCTGGTCAACGATGACGTCGCGGTCACCGACAGCCTCTACACGGCCGGTCGCCGGGGCACCGGGGCGACGCTGTTCGTGGAGAAGATCGCCGGCGCCGCCGCCGACGAGGGGCAGCCGCTGGAGCGCGTGCAGTCGATCGCCCGGCAGGTGAACGAGAACGCGCGCAGTTTCGGCGTGGCCCTGAGTGCCTGCACGACCCCGGCCAAGGGCAGCCCCACGTTCGACCTCCCGGCGGGCGAACTGGAGTTGGGCATCGGTATCCACGGCGAGCCGGGCCGCGAGCGACGGGCGATGATGACCTCCGGGGAGATCGCGGACTTCGCGGTCAACGCCATCCTCGAGGACATGAACCCGCGCAGCCCCGTCCTGGCCCTGGTCAACGGCATGGGTGCGACGCCGCTGCTGGAGCTGTACGGCTTCAACGCCGAGGTGCAGCGGGTACTCGCCGCGCGGGGCGTCGCCGTCGCCCGCACCCTGGTCGGCAACTACGTGACCTCGCTCGACATGGCGGGCGCCTCGGTGACCCTGTGCCAGATCGACGAGGAACTGCTGCGGCTGTGGGACGCGCCGGTGAGCACGCCGGGGCTGCGCTGGGGCATGTGACACGGTGATCAGCAGGTGCGCGACACCCCTGGCCACACCTCTACCACGCAAGGAGATCACGTGCTCGACGCCGACTTCTTCCGCCGCTGGCTGACGGCGGCCGCCGCGTCCGTGGACCGCGAGGCCGAACATCTCACCGCGCTCGACTCGGCCATCGGGGACGCCGACCACGGCACCAACATGCAGCGCGGCCTCACCGCCGTGACCGCCGCCCTGCAGGAGGAGTCGCCCGACACGCCCGGTGCGGTGCTGATGCTGGCGGCGAAGCAGCTGATCTCGAAGGTCGGCGGGGCGTCGGGCCCGTTGTACGGCACCCTGCTGCGCCGGACCGGCAAGACGCTCGGGGACGCCGCCGAGGTCAGCGAGGAGCAGTTCGCGCAGGCCCTGCGCGCCGGGGTGGACGCGGTCATGGCGCTGGGCGGTGCGGCACCCGGCGACAAGACCATGATCGACGCCCTCGTCCCGGCGCTCGACGCGCTCGGTGACGGCTTCGCGGCGGCGCGGACCGCGGCGGAGCAGGGCGCGGAGGCCACCACACCGTTGCAGGCCCGCAAGGGCAGGGCCAGCTATCTCGGTGAACGCAGCATCGGACACCAGGATCCGGGGGCGACCTCGTCGGCCCTGCTGATCGCGGCCCTCGTGGAGGCGCACGGTGAGTGAGGACAAGCTGGTCGGGATCGTCCTCGTGTCCCACAGCGCCGATGTGGCGGAGTCGGTGGCCAAGCTGGCGAAGTCGCTGTCGGGGGGCGGCTCGGCGGTGCCGGTCGCCCCGGCGGGCGGCACCGAGAGCGGCGGGCTGGGCACCAGCGCCGAACTGATCGCCGCCGCGGCCGCCTCCGTGGACCGCGGCGCCGGGATCGCCCTGCTCACCGACCTCGGCAGCGCCGTGCTGACCGTGAAGGCGCTCCTCGCGGAGGGCGACGAACTGCCCGAGGGCTCCCGCCTGGTGGACGCGCCGTTCGTGGAAGGCGCGGTCGCCGCGGTGGTCACGGCGGCCACGGGCGCCGACCTGGACGCGGTGGAGGCGGCGGCGAAGGAGGCGTACGAGTACCGCAAGGAGTGAGCCGGGCGAGGGCGGCCCGCAACGGCTCGGGAGCGCCCTGGCCCAGCACGCGCAGGGCTCGCCGGGCGCGCCCGCGGTGGGCCCCGGCACCCTGGCCGCCCGGCACGCGACGGGCCTGCGGCCCCTGGCCCGCCCGGCACGCGGGTCGGGCCCGCGGCACCCTGGTCCGCCCCGCACGGCGGGCGCACGGCACCCCGGCCCGCCCCACACACTGCGGGTCCGCGGCACCCGGGTCCGCCCCGCACGCGACGGGCCTGCGGCTCCTGGCCCGCCCGGCACGCGACGGGCCCGCGGCTCCCTGGCCCGCCCCGCACGGCGGGCGCACGGCACCCCGGCCCTCCACATGCGGCGGCTTCGCAGCGCACGCGAGCCGTTCCCGCAGGGGGCCGCCAGCCCACTTCCCAGCCCCGCGGACGCCCGCGCACAGCGGGGCCCGGCGGCGGGCCGGGCTCCGGAAGCCATCGCCGCGCACAGCGGTCGCGGGGGCACCCGGCCCCGGAGTCATCGCCGCGCACGGCGGGTCGGGGCGGGCACCCCGGCCCCGGAAGTCATCGCCGCACGCGCCGGGACACGGAGGCAGCGCACGCGAGCCGTTCCCGGCGGCCGGCGCCACGCGTGCCCGCGCCCCGGCGGACACCCGCACGCCAGGGATCACAGCGGGCCCGCGCCGCCGGGATCCCTTCCCGGCCGGGGCCGCCACGCGCGCCCCCAGCCCCCGCGGAACACCCGCGCAGGGCGCGGCGCCGCGTCTCGGCGGCGCCGTGTCCCGTCCAGCCGCGGCCACCCGCGCGTGACGAAGGCGGTCGCCCGGTAGCGCCGGGATACTCCCGCGCCCGCGGTCACCACTCTCGCCCCGGTCCCGGAGAGGCACCCCACGGCACGGGGCGCAGCCGCTCCGCGCCGCCCCGATCCGTCACGGGCCGGGGCGCGCCACGCGGGCCGCCAGGCGCGCCAGGCGCGGCGGGCGGGGCCCGGACGCCGGCGCCGAGGATCCGCCGCCTCAGACCTCGCTGTGCACCGGCGTTTCGCGAGGGCCCCCCGTACCCCCGGCGGACACACCTCTCAGCCGCCGCCGCGATCGCCGCGTACGAACTGGCGGGCCAGTCGTTCGCCGACGGCCGTCACGGCTGCTCGGTCCTCCAGGGGTTTGACCTCGGAGTCCTTGAAGACGATGTACGTGACCCCGGAGGGGGTGCCGCCGCCGTGCGGGTCGGCGCGGATGCCCAGCGCCCGGGCGGTGGCGTAGGAGGCCTCGCCGATGATGTCGCTCGGGCCGATGTCGCCGACGACGGCGTACTGGACGCGGCCGTGGTGGACGACGGCGGCGACCGAGCCTCCGCGCACCCCGTCCCTGCGGTGGTCCCAGCGGGCGCTCGGCGCGGGTACGACGATGTAGGGCAGCGTCTCGGCGCTCGGGTAGCGCCCGTCGGCCTGGGCGAAGGCGGTGGCTTCGGCGAAGAGCGGATCGGTGTCGTCGTTGCAGTGCGAGGTGGGCCGCCCGTCGCAGTCGATGTCCAGGTCCGCGGTCCAGATCACGGCGTCGCGGGTGCCGCACACGGGGACGGTGGCGGGCGCGTCGGCGTCGGTGCGGTAGCGGCCGCGGGAGACAGGCGTGCAGATGCGGGCCCGGGAGAGCAGCTCGGCGGCGCGTACGGCGCCTGGCGGCCGGGCGGACATGAGCGCCCGGGGACCCGAGGCGGGCGGCCGCGGCGCGGCGGCGGACGGCAGGGCCGGGGCCAGCAGGACAAGTCCGGCCGCGGCCAGCGTCATCGACGGGACACGCACGATCGAGGGACCCTCTCGTGGGGGACGGTGACGGTCACTCAGCCAATCTGGGGCGGGCGCCTCGCCCCGGCCACCCGGCGGGGCCGTACGGCGCACGGCCGCTGACGGGCCGCCAGGCGCCGGGACGCCGGGGCCTGTGCCGGCTCCGGCATCCCGGCCGCCCGCGTCCGGCGCGGGGACAGCGACGACAGCGGTCCGCGCCCACGGCATGAACTCCCGAGCGCATCGCGGGAGTTCGGCACCGGACCTCAGCATACGTAACGGCCGCGAGGACACCAACGCCCGACCGCACACCCGGCCTCCTCGCACCGACCCCGCACCCGGCCCCGCACCCACCCGCACACCGAGGACCGCCCGCCGCACCCTTGATGGGTACGCGCCACGGATGCCATGGTGAGCCTATTGGTCCGGACCTTTGCCGTCCTGCTGGGCGACCGACACGGGAGGCACGTCGTGCGACGCGTGGTGCTGTACACGGTGTTCCTGCTGCTGGTCGCGTCCTGCGGACGGGCGGGCGCGGACGACGACAGCGGGGCGGTGCCGGGCGCCCCGGCCGGCGTGACGGCGACCGCGGGCAGTTCGACCAGCGTGCACGTCATGTGGAACGCCGTCTCCGCCGCCGACGGCGTCCGCGCCTACGAGGTGTACCGCGACCGCGCCAAGGTGGCGGACGTACCGGCCGGCGAGCACATGGTGGACGTGGTCCGGCTGCGGCCGGCCACGGCGTACGTCTTCTCGGTGCGCGCCCGCGACCGGGCCGGCCGGCTCGGGCCACCGAGCCGGGAGGTCACGGCGACGACCCCGGCCGCCACGGCGGCGGACCGCTCGGCACCCACCCCACCGGGCCGGCTGACCGGCCGGAGCGCCGGGAGCACGGCGGTCCAGCTGTCGTGGACGGCTTCCCGGGACGACCGGAAGGTGGTGTCGTACGACGTCTACCAGGGCGGTGTGAAGATCCACAGCGTGGGCGGGGCGCAGACGGCGACGGTGGTGACGGGGCTGCGGCCGGGCACCCGGTACGCCTTCACCGTGCGGGCGCGGGACGCGGCCGACAACCTCTCGCCCGCCGCCGGTCCGCTCCGGCTCACCACGGCCCCCGGCACGGACGACGGCCGGGACACCGCGCCCGGCTCCTTCCGCGTCACGAGTCACGAGGCGGACGGCGCCTACTACCTGGATCTGTCCTGGGTTCCGCCGCGCACGGACGGCACGGTCGGCGAGTACCAGCTGCAGCTCGACGGGCGGACGGCGACCTCGCTGGTGTGGGGCGCCGACGCGCCCCGGGACCGGGCGGCCTACAGCTTCTACGCCGGTGGCGAGCCGGGGGTGCGCCACCGGCTGCGGCTGCGGGCCCGGCTGCCCGACGGCAGCTGGGGCGGCTGGTCGGCGGAGCGGGTGGCGACGACCGGGGCCGGCCGGTGACCCGCGGGCGGACCTGGGCCGTCGGGGGGAATCCGTCACCTGCCCGGGTGCCGTCCGCATGCGTGGGCGCGCCGGGGGACGTTGGCTGCCCCTGAGGCAGCACGGGCGTTCCCGATCCTCGGCGGCGCAAGGGATGTACCGCCAGCCGTGCCGCCGCCGGAGGACACCCCATGCGCAACTCGCACTGCTTCGGACGCCACGGCATGGCCGTGGCGGCCGCCGCCGCCCTGCCGCTCGCCCTCACCGCCGCGGGCCCGGCCACCGCGCGCGGCTCGGGCATCTCGGTGAGCACGACCGGCTCCACCGTGTCCGTGGTGACCAGCGCCTGCACCCAGATCAACGGCAGCTGGGGCACGGCGGCGCTGCTCAGCAGCAGCCAGGCGAACTTCGCCCAGGGCCGCCAGGTGGCACTGTCGGGGACCGGCGTCAGCCAGTCCGCCGCGTGGTCGAGCGTCACGCCGGGCACCTACACGGTCATCGTGATGTGCGCGAACAACACCACCGCCGGCACCCAGTCGGTGATCGTCTCCGCACCCGTCGCGCCCACCGTCCGGCCCACGCCGTCGTCCTCGCCCTCACGCGGGGTCATGGGCGGCCTCGGCGGCGCGGCCCGGGACTACGGCCCGGTCACGATGGGCGTGGGAGCGGCCCTGGTGGGCGGCGGTGTCATCGGGGCGGCGTGGTTCCTGCGCCGTCGCTCGAAGCCGCACCGCCTGTGACCGACGCGCCCTCCGCCGTCGGCGCAGCGGCCTCGCCGAGGGTCTCGAACTCCTCCAGCGCGTGCGTGAGCCAGCGCGTCCAGAAGGTCTCCAGATCGATGCCCGCCCGCAGCACGAGGTGGCGCAGCCGGTCCTGAGGACCGTCCTTGCCGGGCGGGAAGTCGCGCTGCTCGATCTCCAGGTACTCGGCCAACTGCCGCTGGTGCAGCTCCAGATGGCGCCGCAGGTCGTCCTCCAGGCCGGCGGTGCCCACCACGGCGGCGGCGCGCAGCCGCAGCAGCATGACGTCGCGCATCGGCCTCGGGTCCTGCGCCGCGGCCGTCCAGCGCTGCAGCTCGGCACGGCCCGCGGGCAGGACCTCGTAGGCCTTCTTCTGCCCGCGGGCCGGCTGTTCGCTCGGCAGCGCGCGGATGTACCCCTCGGACTCCAGGCGTCCCAGCTCGCGGTAGATCTGCTGGTGTGTCGCGGACCAGAAGTAGCCGATCGACCTGTCGAAGCGGCGGGTCAGCTCCAGCCCGGAGGACGGCTTCTCCAGCAGGGCGGTGAGGATCGCGTGCGGCAGGGACATGGGGTCATCCTAGGGACGCGCCGCGCGCCTACAGGGCGGCGGCGACCTCCGTGCCCTGCTTGATGGCACGCTTGGCGTCCAGTTCGGCGGCGACGTCGGCGCCGCCGATCAGGTGCGCCTTGCGGCCCGCCGCCACCAGCGCGTCGTACAGGTCGCGGCGCGGCTCCTGGCCGGTGCACAGCACGATGGTGTCGACCTCGAGGACCCGGCTCTCGCCGTCGACGCTCAGGTGCAGTCCGGCGTCGTCGATCCGGTCGTAGGTTACGCCCGGCACCATGGTGACGCCGCGGTGCTTGAGCTCGGTGCGGTGGATCCAGCCGGTGGTCTTGCCGAGGCCGGCGCCGACCTTGCTGGTCTTGCGCTGGAGCAGGTGGACCTGGCGGGGCGGTGCCGGCCGCTCGGGCGCGGCGAGGCCGCCGGGAGCCCGGTAGTCCAGGTCGACGCCCCAGTGGCGGAAGTACGTCGCCGGGTCCTCGCTCGCCCGGTCGCCGCTGTCGGTGAGGTACTCGGCGACGTCGAAGCCGATGCCGCCCGCGCCGAGGATCGCGACGCGGTCGCCGACGGACGCGCCGCGCTGGAGCACGTCGAGGTAGCCGACGACGCGGGGGTGGTCCACGCCGGGGATGTCCGGGGTGCGCGGGGTGACACCGGTGGCGACGACCACCTCGTCGTAGTCCGCGAGGTCGTCGGCGCCCACCCAGGTGCCGAGGCGTACATCCACGCCGTGGGTGTCGAGCTGGTGGCGGAAGTAGCGCAGCGTCTCGTCGAACTCCTGCTTGCCGGGGACCTTGCGGGCCACGTTGAGCTGGCCGCCGATCTCCTCGGCGGCGTCGAAAAGGGTGACGGTGTGGCCGCGTTCGGCGGCGGAGACCGCGCAGGCCAGGCCGGCGGGGCCGGCGCCGACGACCGCGACGCGCTTGGTCAGCCGGGTCGGGGCCAGCACCAGCTCGGTCTCGTGGCAGGCGCGCGGGTTGACCAGGCAGGAGGTGATCAGCCCGCTGAAGGTGTGGTCCAGGCAGGCCTGGTTGCAGCCGATGCAGGTGTTGATGGCCGCGGAGCGGTCCTCGGCGGCCTTCCTGACGAACTCCGGGTCGGCGAGCATCGGGCGGGCCATGGAGACCATGTCGGCGACGCCGTCAGCGAGCAGTTCCTCGGCGAGTTCGGGGGTGTTGATGCGGTTGGTGGTGACGAGCGGGACCGACACCTCGCCCATGAGCTTCTTGGTGACGAAGGTGTAGGCGCCGCGCGGCACGGAGGTCGCGATGGTGGGGATGCGGGCCTCGTGCCAGCCGATGCCGGTGTTGATGATCGTGGCGCCGGCCGTCTCGACGGCCTTGGCGAGGGTGATCACCTCGTCGAGGGTGGAGCCGCCGGGGACGAGGTCCAGCATGGAGAGCCGGTAGATGACGATGAAGTCCTCGCCGACGGCCTCGCGCACCCGGCGCACGATCCCGACCGGGAAGCGCATCCGGTTCTCGTAGGAGCCGCCCCAGCGGTCCGTGCGCCGGTTGGTCTGGGCGGCGATGAACTCGTTGATGAGGTAGCCCTCGGAGCCCATGATCTCCACGCCGTCGTAGCCGGCCTGCTGTGCCAGGCGGGCCGTGCGGGCGTAGTCGTCGATGGTGCGCTCGATGTCGGCGTCGGTCAGCTCGCGCGGCGGGAACGGGCTGATGGGGGCCTGGAGGGGACTCGGGGCGACCAGGTCGCGGTGGTAGGCGTAGCGGCCGAAGTGCAGGATCTGCAGGGCGATCCTGCCGCCCTCGCGGTGCACGGCCTCGGTGACCTGGCGGTGCTCGTCCGCCTCGGCGTCGGTGGTGAGCTTGGAGCCGCCCTCCCAGGGCCGCCCCTCCTCGTTGGGGGCGATGCCGCCGGTGACGATCAGACCCACGCCGCCTCGGGCGCGCTCGGCGTAGAAGGCCGCCATGCGCTCGAAGCCCCGCTCGGCCTCCTCCAGGCCGACGTGCATCGAGCCCATCAGGACGCGGTTGGGCAGCGTGGTGAAACCCAGGTCGAGCGGGCTCAGCAGGTGCGGGTAACGGCTCATCGGGCCCTCCGTGCGCGGTGTCTTGCGCACTGTTCTAGAGGACCCGCGAGCCTTTATGCAACTAGTTGCACAACGAGGTGGCCGGTATCACCCGCCGGTCGTCCCGAACCGGTCGTCCCGGGCCGGTCGCCGCCGGCGGCCGTCGGCCGGCCGCATCACCTGCTCTCCAGGCGCAGATGCAACTCCCGCTCCTGATCGCCCGAGGCCTGGCTGAGGTCCTGCACGTCGAACAGGCCGTCCAGCGTCTTGCGGAAGCGGTCGACGGCCCAGTAGCCGCCCTGGACGTCCGCCGTGACGCTGCCGCGCAGCGGAGCGGGGTGCACGGCCTTCTCGGCCCCCTCGTGCGCGTCGTCGACGTCGAAGGTGCCGAGCCACACCATCGGACGGACCTCCGACAACTGCTGCGGCACGTCCTCGTGGCACCGGTCGGACTCGAAGTACCCGCACAGCGCGTCGAAGACGGTCCGTGCGTCCTCCTTGCTGCAATCACTGATCTCCAGCGAGACCGAGTGGGGGTGCGCCTTTTCGTTGTCCATGTGCTGGTGCATGCACTGCTCCTTCCAAGACCGCGCTGCGGCAGTGCGGGTTCCCCGCGATGCCGCTCCCCCACACCCAAGAAAAGCACCGGCCGCCGGTGCGGGCCACCAAAGGGCCGCCGGCGGCCGGTGCCGAACCGCGGGCTCAGCTCCGCACGAGGCGGTAGGTCTTGCTGTCGGTCAGGACGCAGAAGCCGGGCGAGACGACGATGACGCGCAGGGTGCCGGTGCGCCGGTCGTAGTCGACGCCCTCCGCCTCGAAGCCGCCGGAGCAGGCGCTGCGCAGGGGCAGCTGGCGCAGGGCGGTGACCTGGCCGTTCACGTCGGCGGTGCCGTTCGGAGCGGCGGACAGGTCGATCTGCAGCAGCGGCTTGGTCATGCCGAACAGCGTGCCGTCGGGGTCGTCGGAGGCGCACAGCAGCCGGGTGGAGGTGACGAAGTCGCAGCCCTGGACGTCACGGACGGCGCGGTCGAGGTGGACGGTGGCGGCCTGGGGCAGGTCGGCCGACGGCGAGGTGGCGGGGTTGACACCGGGCGTGGGCAGGACGAGCAGCCGGTTCATCGTGCCCCACTCGCCGGTGAGCATCCATTGCCCGTCCGGGCTGATCGCCACCCAGGAGTTGTTCAGGGCCTCGCCCGGGCTCAGCGTGTGGACGTACTCCGACCAGCCGCCGCCCGGCGCCTGCACCCGGAACATCTTCGCGTTGCCGGAGTCCCGCTGGTACGGCTCGACGTAGTGGCCGTCGTAGGAGGCGTCGGGGTCGCCCACATGGTTCCAGCCGCGGCTGGAGACGCCGAGCGGGATGGTGCCGATGCCGGTGTAGCGGTTGGGGCTGCCCGCCGGGACCTCGATCGAGGCCAGGCCCTGGCTCTCGGTGAGCGGGTCGGCGCGGTCGGAGCCGACCTCGCTCCAGGTGTCCGCGGCCGTGGCGTGCGGGGCGCCGCACAGCACGAAGGCGGCGGCCACCAGGGCGGTCAGGGCGGTGCGACAGCGTTGCCGGACGGTGCGTGGGGGCATGGGCCGACTCCTCGGTCAGGGGGTGGTCGCGCACAGTCTGGCGGCGTCGAATGGTCATGTACAGACCAACAACGTGAACGGATTCCGTCGGCCCGGCGACGGTCCTCCCGGACACGGGCGCGCCGGCCCGCCGCGCCCGCCGGGACGTTTCCGGTCGTGTTGGGGGATGGTGGAGGTGGGGGCGGAAGGCGTAGGAGAAAGGGTTGTGCGCGGTACACCATGGGGAGTCGGCACGGGGGAACGCGTGCCGCACGGACGGGCGGAGGCGGTACCTGGATGACGTCAGCCAGATCTCCCGTGACCGACGGCGACCAGCCGTCGGGCGGCCCGGTGCGCCCCAGCGGGCTCCTCGACGTCCTGAACGTCGCCTCCGTGGTCCTGGACACACAGGGGCGGGTGGTGCTGTGGAGCCCGCAGGCCGAGGAGCTGTTCGGGTACTCCGCGCAGGAGGCGCTCGGCCGGTACGCGGCCCACATCATGGTGCACGAGAAGCACCTCGACCTCGTCGTGAAGCTGTTCGCGGACGTCATGGAGACCGGGCAGAGCTGGGCCGGTGCCTTCCCCGTCCGGCGCAAGGACGGCACCACGCGCCTGGTGGAGTTCCGCAACATGCGCCTGCTGGACGACCGGGGCGACGTGTACGCGCTCGGGCTGTGCGCCGACCGGTCCACCGTGCGCCGCCTGGAGCGGGACGTGGCGCTGTCGACGCGCATGGTCACCCAGTCGCCGATCGGCCTCGCCGTGCTGGACGTCGACCTGCGGTTCGTGTCCGTCAATCCGGCCCTGGAACGCATCAACGGCCTGCCCGCCGAGGAGCACCTGGGCCGCCGGCTGCGCGAGGTGCTGCCGGACCTGGACGCGGACGCGATGGAGTCGGCGGCGCGCCGGGTGCTCGCGACGGGACTGCCGGTGGTCGACCAGGCCATCGTGGGCCGCACCCCGGCCGACCCGCGCGAGGACCACGCCTGGACGATCTCGCTGTACCGGCTGGAGGACGCCGTCGGCAACGTGCTCGGCGTGGCCGCCTCCGTCGTGGACATCACCGACCAGTACCAGGCAAGCGTGGAGGCCGAGGCCGCCCGCCGCAGGCTGGCCGTGATCGCCGACGCCTCCGCCCGGATCGGGACCACGCTGGAGCTGGAGCGCACCGCGCACGAACTCGCCGACGTGGCCGTGCCGGAACTCGCCGACATCGCCGCCGTGGACCTCCTGGAGGCGGTCGTGGAGGGCCGGCGCAGCAGCCTGGGCCCGGCCGAGGCGGCGGTGATCCGCGCGCTCGCCGTGCAGGCGCGCGACGCCCCGGAGGCGCTGCGGGCGGCCGACCCGCCCGGACAGATCGCCCGGTACGGACCGGACCGGCTGGTCACCGAGTGCGTGCGCACCGGCCGGCCGGTCATGATGGCGCACGTGCGGCCGGAGAATCTGCCGCGCATCGCCCGCTCCGCCGAGGCCGCCGAACTGCTGGAGGCCGCCGGCGTGCACTCCTATCTCGCCGTGCCGCTGATCGCGCGCGGCGAGGTGCTCGGCGCGCTCGACCTCAAGCGCACCCGCAACCCGCTGCCCTTCAGCCGGGACGACCTGCTGCTGGCCCGCGAACTGGCGGCCCGTGCCGCCGTGCAGATCGACAACGCCCGCTGGTACCAGAACGCCCGCAACACCGCCCTGACCCTGCAGCGCAGCCTGCTGCCCAGCCATCCCCGGCTCACCGGCGGCCTGGAGGTCGCCTCGCGCTACCAGCCGGCGGGCGCCACGACCGAGGTCGGCGGCGACTGGTTCGACGTGATCGAGCTGGACGACGGCAAGACGGCGCTGGTGGTGGGCGACGTGATGGGCAGCGGCATCAACGCCGCCGCCACGATGGGCCGCCTGCGCACCGCGACCAACACCCTCGCCTCCCTGGACCTCGATCCCGCGCGGCTCCTGGAGCACCTCGACAAGATCACCTCCGGCCTCGACGAGGCCATCGCGACCTGTGTGTACGCGGTGCACGACCCGCGGCTCGGCCAGTGCCGGATCGCCAACGCCGGGCACCTGCCGCCGGCCCGGGTGCGCGCCGGAAGGGCGGCCGAGCTGCTCGACCTTCCCACCGGCGCGCCGCTCGGCGTGGGCGGTGTGGCCTTCTCCACCACGACCGTCGAGGTGTGCCCCGGCGACCAGCTGGTGTTCTACACCGACGGTCTGGTGGAGACCCGGCGGCACTCCCTCGACGAGCGCCTCGCCATGCTGCTCACCCTGCTGGACGGGCCGCAACGGCCGCTGGAGGAGATCTGCGACCTGCTGCTGCGCACCCTGCACCACCCCGACAACCACGACGACGTGGCCCTGCTCGTCGCGCGGGTCCGGCAGGAGGGGCGCTTCGCAGGAAGCCGGGAGGGGTGATTCACAGGTAGCCGTTATCCCGCTCTTACCGGGCCCCCCGGACAATCACAGGAAGGGGGGCCGTGACGCCGGCCGAGGAGTGTGAACGCGATGCAGGAACCGGACCAGGAGCGTACGCGGGAGCGTGGGTCCGCGCGGGAGCCGTGGCGCCGCCGGTCGGCGCGCGGCCGTACGGTGATCGCGGCCACCGCCGTCGCCGTGCTGGCGCTGGGCGGGACCGTGGCCTACGCCGCCACCTCGGGTGACTCTCCTTCGCCGCCCGGCGCCTCCGCGTCGTCGTCCCCCTCGCCGGGCGGACCGGACGGGCGGCACGAGCGGGGCGGCCCCGGGTTCGGCTTCGGTACGGCCGTGCACGGCGAGGCCACCGTGAAGGACCCCGGCACCGGGAAGTGGGTGGTGCGGATCTGGCAGCGCGGCACCGTCGAGACGGTCTCCGGTGAGCGGGTCACCGTCAAGAGCGAGGACGGTGCGTCCTGGACGTGGACCGTGGGCTCGGACGCCACCCTCCGCGGCGGCACACCGAAGAAGGGCGACACGGTCCTCCTGGTCGGCACCCGGGGCGCCGACGGCACGCGCACGGCGATCCGCGCCCTGACCGGCGACTTCGCCGACCGGGGTCCGGGCCACCACGGGGGCGGCTTCCGCGACCACCGGTGGGACGACGAACCGTCGCCGAGCGCGTCCGGGGGCGGGGCCACGACCTGACGGCGGCCGTCCCCGAAGAGGCACATGCCCCGCCGGGCCGCCTCCTGCCGTGGGGCGGCCCGGCGGCGCTCAGTCCGCCGTGCGCGTCCCGACGACCACGTGGGCGTAGCCCTCGTCCGCGACCGCCAGGCGCGGCACGAGCCCGGCCCGGGTGAAGGCCTCGACGGCCGCGGGCGCCTGGTGCTCGCTCGTCTCCACCAGCAGGCAGCCGCCGGGCGCCAGCCACCGCGGCGCTTGCCCGGCCACGCGCCGCAGCACGTCCAGGCCGTCCGCGCCGCCGTCCAGCGCGGTCAGCGGCTCGTGGTCGCGGGCCTCCGCTGGCAGCAGCCCGACTTCGGCGGTGGGGACGTACGGCACGTTGGCTGCGAGGATGCCGACGCGGCCGCGCAGACGGTCCGGCAGCGCCGCGAACAGGTCGCCGCAGTGGACCTGACCGCCGTACGGGGCGACGTTGCGCCCGGCGCAGCGCACCGCCGCCGGGTCGATGTCGGCGGCGTGCAGTTCGACGTCGTGCAGTGCGGCGGCCAGGGCCGCGCCGACCGCGCCGGAGCCGCAGCACAGGTCGACCACGACCGATGCGTGCGGGAGGTGGGCGAGCGCCTGGTCGACCAGGAACTCGGTGCGCCGGCGCGGTACGAACACGCCCGGCTCGACGGTGACCCGCAGGCCGTGGAACTCGGCCCAGCCGAGGACGAGTTCGAGCGGGAGTCCCGCGACGCGGCGCTCCACCATGGTGGCGGCCTCGTCGTCGTCGCGGGCGGTGTCCAGGATCAGCCGCGCCTCGTCCTCGGCGAAGACGCAGCCGGCGGCGCGCAGTCGGGCGACGACGGAAGGGAAGGGATGGGAGGTGGACGGTGTGGGCATGGAAGCCGAGGGGCCTTTCGGTAGCCGAAGGGCGCTCCCTTGGGTCACCTGCCGCCGGCGGTCCGCGCGCGGCGAGGGGAGAGCACCCGACCTGTCCTTGCGGTGATGGGTCCCACCTCCCTCGGTGACGCACGGCTGGGGCGGTCCGCAGCCGGACCGCCACACTACCCCAGCGCCGCCCTCCCGGTGATCACACTCCGACGGTCTCCTCGACCTCTTCCTCGGCCGCCTCCTCCTCGGCCGCCGCTTCCTCCGGCTGCGGCGCGGGGGCGGTCGCGGGCGCCTTGGCGCGCTCGTACAGGGCGGCCACACCGGTCACCGCGAGACCGGCCAGCAGCCAGGCCGCCAGCGTCCACAGGGTGCGGCCGAGGCCGTCTTGGCCGAAGTACAGCAGGCTGCGGGTGCCCTCGACGAAGCCGGCGCCGTTCCAGAAGGCGTGCAGGGAGCCGAAGAAGCCGTTCTGCAGCTCGGGCCGGAACAACCCGCCGGAGCTGGTGAAGTTGAGCATCACGAACAGCACCATCATCGCGAGCGTGGTCCACCGCTTGAGGAAGGTGTGCAGACCGACGCCGATGAACAGGATGCCCGCGGAGTACAGCCACGCCATGCCGAAGACGCCGGCGAGGTCGTGGTGGGCGAGGTGGAAGACCGGTCCGGCGAGCAGCGTGCCGATGCCGCCGACGACGGCCGAGACGCCGAGCGCCAGCAGGGCGCGCACCCGCATCGCCAGCGCCCCGCCGGCGGCACCGATCGCGGCGACGGAGGCGTAGGAGCCGATGGAGACGGCGATGAGCAGGAAGAACAGGCCCTGGCCGGTGGGGTCGTCGGAGACCGGCCGGGCCACGTCGGTGACCTTCAGCCAGGCGCCCTGCTTCTCGGCGACCGGGGTGAAGACCTTCTCGACCGCGGTGGCGCCCATGTCGGAGGCGGCGGTGGCGACGACCAGTTCGGGGTTCTTCGCGCCGGGCACGTAGGCGCCGGTGATGTCGCGGTGGACCAGCAGGTCGACGGCGGCGTCGCGGGTGGCGACCGTGCGGACGTCGAGCTTGTCGCCGACCGCGTCCTTGACCGACTGGGCGAGCACCTTGGCCTCGGGTCCGGAGCCGACGACGGCGACCGGGAGGTGGTTCGGCTCCGGGGTGACGAACGCCCCCATGTACGCGAGCCCCATGCCCAGGCACATCAGCAGCGGGGTGATCAGGTGCGTGAGCACATGGCGCACGGCGGGCGACCTCATCGCTCACTCCTCCAATGGTTGGCTTATACAACTCCAGCTACAAGTTGTACTATACAACCAGAACCCCGAAGGAGGGCAAGTGAACGCAGCCGAGGCCGTCGAGACCATCCAGCGCGAGATGACGATCTTCGCGCGCCGCGCCCGCGCGTCGGCCGGGCGCATGCACCCGGAGCTGTCGCTGGTCTCCTACACGCTGCTCGGGCACCTGGAGGAGCGCGGCGGCTGCCGCGCCACCGACCTGGCGGCGCACTACGCCCTGGACAAGTCCACGGTCAGCCGCCAGGTCGCGGCACTGGAACGGACCGGCCTCATCGAGCGACGGCTGGACCCGGAGGACCACCGCGTCCAGGTCCTGCACCTGACCGAGGCCGGCCGCAGCATCCTCGCCCAGGTCACCGAGAGCCGCCGGGCCGCCTTCCGTGAACGCCTCGCCCAGTGGCCCGAGGACGACCTGGCCCGCTTCGCCGACTACCTCGTGCGCTACAACGCCTGGGAGCCGGAGCGGGAGGAGGAAGCCTGAGCGAGAGCCCTACGCCACCGGCACGGCCCGCCCCTCCCCCAGCGCCTCGGGCACCCGCGCCTCCAGGAACGCCGTACGGCGGCGCAGCCTGAAGCCCAGGGCCTCGTACAGCCGGATGGCGTTCGTGTTCTGCGCGCCGGTGTGCAGGAACGGGCTCTCCCCACGCTCCCTGATGCCGTGCGCGACGGCGCGGACCAGCCGGGCGGCCAGACCCTGGCCACGGAAGGCCGGGTCGGTGCAGACCGCGCTGATCTCGGTCCAGCCCGGCGGGTGCAGCCGCTCCCCCGCCATGGCGACGAGCGCGCCGCCGCGCCGGATCCCCAGATAGGTGCCGAGTTCGATGGTCCGGGGCAGGAAGGGGCCGGGGCGGGTGCGCGCCACCAGGTCGAGCATCTCGGGAACGTCGGCCGGGGTGAGCCGTACCGCCTCCGGGTCGGGTGCGGCGGCCAGGCCGGCGTCGACCAGCTGGACGCCCTCGATGTGGAAGCTGATCTCCCAGTCGTCCGGGACGGGGCCGGTGTAGCCGGCCAGCGGCACCCCGGCGCCGGGACCGGCGAGCGCGGCGACGTCCGCCCAGTCCCGCTCGTCCGGGTCGTCGGGCAGGGCCAGCCACGGCGACACGTCGAGCGGGTAGCGCAGCACCCGGCCGCGCCGCTCGGCGAAGGGGGCGTGCGGGCCGGTCAGCGAGGCCAGGGCGGGGTTGTCGAGGACGTGCGCGGCGCTCATCCGGCCACCTCGATCACCGTCTTGCCGCGGGCGTGACCCTCCTCGACGACGCGCAGCGCCTCACCGGCCCGCTCCAGCGGGAACACGGCGGTGACGAGCGGGTCCAGGTCCCCGCCCGCCACCAGCTCGGCCACCGCCTCGAGTACGGCGTTGTCGCGCACCCGGGCCACGCGGGAGCCGCCGAGCCGCTCGGCCTGGTCGGGGGGCGCCGCGGCCGTGACGAGCCGGGCGGTGCCGGTGCGCAGACGCGCCGCCTCGGCGAACACCTCGCCGCCGACGAGGTCGTAGATCCCGTCGATGCCGTCGGGCGCGGCGGCGCGTGCCCGTTCGCTCCAGCCCGGGCCCGAGGGCACGTGGACCGCCCCGAGCGACTCGACGAGGTCCTTCTTGGCCTCGCCGGCCACTCCCACCACCCTCAGCCCGAAGGCGCGGGCGATCTGCACCGCCGCCACGCCGACCCCGCCGCCCGCGCCGGTGACCAGCACGGTCGCGCCGGGCGTCAGGCCGAGCTGCCGTACCCCGTCGTAGGCGGTCGCGGCGGCCACGGGCAGGGTGGCCGCGGCGGTGAAGGTCACCCCGGCCGGCTTGCGGGCGATCAGGTCCACCGACAGCAGCGCGTAGTGCGACCAGCCGCCGAGGACCGGTCGGCCGAAGACCTCGTCACCGGCCGCGAAGCCCTCGACACCCGGCCCGGTCTCCTCGACCACGCCCGCCACCTCGCTGCCGAAGTACGCGGGGAAGTCCCGCTCACCGCTGTCGCCCGGGCGCCGGTAGCCGTCGCGCAGCTTGTGGTCCACCGGGTTCACCCCGGCCGCCCGCACCGCGATCAGCACCTGACCGGGCCCGGGCCGGGGGCGGTCCACGTCGACGAGCGCCTCGGTCTCCGGGCCGCCGTACCGGGTGAAGACGTACGCCTTGGGCATGGGCTCCTCACTCTCCTTCGCTCTTCACCGGCGGCAAGCGACGGACGCGGGGGCGTATTCCCCGGCCTGCGGGATGTTCATACGGCCGCAACGACCGGGTGGGAACGGTGGGAGCGAAGCACACTCCGCGACCCCTTACGGTTGAATCATGAACGTCACCCGAGGCTTCACCGGACGCCCCCGCGTCCAGGACCCGGGCCTGCCGCCGGGTCAGTACGACGCGGGCGACGACTGGCCCGTGCTGTCCGCCGAGGTCACCCCGGACATCGCGCCGGAGCAGTGGACCTTCCGGATCGACGGCCTGGTCGCCCGCCCCCGCAGCTGGGACTGGGCGCAGACGCAGGAGCTGCCCTCGTCGCGGTACGAGGGCGCCATCCACTGCGTGACCGGCTGGTCGAGGTTCGGTACGCGGTTCTCGGGCGTGTCCCTGGACGTCTTCCTGGCCGAGGTGGGCCCGCAGCCCTCCGCCACGCACGCCGTCGCGTACTCCCACACCGGCTACACCACGAACCTGCCGCTCGCCGATCTGACCGGCGGCCGGGCCTGGATCGCGTTCGCCCACGACGGCCGCCCGCTGCCCGCCGAGCACGGGGGCCCGGCGCGGCTGCTGGTGCCGCATCTGTACTTCTGGAAGAGCGCCAAGTGGATCGCGGGCCTGCGCCTGCTCGACCACGACCAGCCGGGCTTCTGGGAGAAGAACGGCTACCACCCGCGCGGCAACCCCTGGCAGGAGCAGCGGTACTCCGGTGACTGAGACCTTCACTCCCCCGACCCGGTTCGCGGTGCCCGGCCGGATCGCCGTGAACGAGCAGACGGCCTCCACGTGGCAGACCGCGACCCTCACCGCGATCCGCCGCGAGACCGCGCGTGCCGCCACGTTCCGGCTGGCGGTGCCCGGCTGGCCCGGGCATCTGCCCGGCCAGCACCTCATGCTGCGGCTCACCGCGCCCGACGGCTACGTCGCGCAGCGGCACTACTCGATCGCCTCCGCGCCGGACGCGACCGGGCACATCGAGCTGACCCTGGACCACGTCGAGGGCGGCGAGGTGTCCGGCTGGTTCCACACCGTGGCCCGGCCCGGCGACACCGTCGAGGTGCGCGGCCCGGTCAGCGGCTTCTTCGCCTGGCCCGGCGACCGTCCCGCGCTGCTGATCGGCGCGGGCTCCGGCGTCGTACCGCTGATGTCGATGGTGCGCCACCACCGGGCGCGCACTCTGACCCCGCCGGTGCGGCTGCTGGTGTCGGCGCGCAGCCCGGAGGACCTGATCTACGCGCGCGAGTACGGCCCCGAGACCACCCCGGTGTTCACCCGGCGCGCCCCCGCCGGGGTGCCGGTGGGACGGCTGCACGCGGGGCAGGTGGCACCGCTGGTGGCGGCGGCGCCGCCGGGTGGCTGGGAGGCGTACGTGTGCGGTTCGAACGCCTTCGCCGAGCACGCCTCGCGGCTCCTGGTGGCGGCCGGCCAGCCGGTGGACCGGATCCGGATCGAGCGCTTCGGCTGACCTGGAGGCCGCAGGGACAGCGGCGTCCGGGACTTCCCGTTTGCGCGGATCCGGTGAAGGATGTCTGCTGGACGGGGTACGAGATCCATGTGGGCACTCGCACGCGTGACGGCGAGGAGGTCGACATGCGAACCCGGGTGCGCAACTGGCGCTGGCGGCGCAATCCGCTGCGGCGCCGGTGCGACGTGGTGGAAGCGTGGACGGCGCTGGTCGTCGCGGCGCTCCTGCTCGTCGGCGCGCCGCTGGCCGGGGTACTGACCGGCTGGTGGGCACACGGCGAGGCACGGGCGGTCGCGGCGCAGCAGCGTGCGGACCGGCACGAGGTGCACGCCAGGGTCGTGGGCAGGACGCCGGACACGCCGCCGAGTGTGGACGGCGGCAGCAGGCACACCACCCCGGTGGCCGTGCGCTGGGTCGACGCGCGCGGCGCCACGCACACGGCGACGGCCCGGGTCCCGGCGGGCACGCGCACCGGTGACGCGGTCGACGTCTGGTTCGACGCCCACGGCCATGACGTGGCCGCACCTCCCACCGAGTCCGCCGTCTGGCAGCACACCCTGTCCATGGGGGTCGCCGCCACGGGCGGAACGGTCGCCGTCGTGCTCCTCGTGCACGGCGTGGTGCGCCGGGTGTCCCTGCGCCACCGGCTGGACGAGTGGGACCGGGACTGGGCGCTCACGGAACCCCTGTGGACGCGGCGGCGCCCGGCGTGACCGCCGTCCGCTGTCCCGGACCCGCCCCGGCCGTACACCCGGAGCGCCTCTGAAGCGCCTGGGGCCTCCTGAAGAGCGCTCTGGAAAGCGCTGTCACCTTCCCCGTACGGTGTGATCGCTCCGCATGCCCACCCACCCCGAGGCGGTCCCGTATGGCCCTGTTCGACCTGCCCCTCGACGAACTGCGCGACTACCGCAGCGCGTCCACCGAACCCGAGGACTTCGACGCGTTCTGGTCGAAAACCCTCCAGGAGGCGCGCACGCTTGACCTCGACGCGCGCTTCGAGCCGGTCGAGACGGGTCTGTCCACCGTCGAGGTGTACGACGTGACCTTCGCCGGGTACGGCGGCCACCCGGTCAAGGGCTGGCTCGTCCTGCCCGCCGGAGCCGGCGAGCCGCTCCCCCTGGTCGTGGAGTTCGTCGGCTACGGCGGCGGTCGCGGTCTGCCGCACGAGCACCTGCTGTGGGCCTCCAGCGGCCGGGCGCACTTCGTGATGGACACGCGCGGGCAGGGCAGCGCCTGGGGCGGTGGGGGCGGCACCGCCGACCCGGTGGGCGGCGCCCCGGCCTATCCGGGCTTCATGACGCGCGGCATCGACGCCCCGGAGCACTACTACTACCGCCGGGTGTTCACCGACGCGGTACGGGCCGTCGAGGCGGCCCGCTCGCATCCGCTCACCGACGCCTCGCGCACCGTGGCGCTCGGCGCCAGCCAGGGCGGCGGTATCGCCCTCGCGGTCGGCGGCCTGGTGCCCGGCCTGGTGGCCGTCGCCCCGGACGTGCCGTTCCTGTGCGACTTCCCGCGCGCGACGACCCTCACCGACCGCCACCCGTACCGGGAGATCGGCCTCTACCTGAGGACGCATCGCGGCCGCACCGGGGACGCGCTGCGCACCCTGTCGTACTTCGACGGCGTGCACTTCGCCGCCCGCGGCCGGGCGCCCGCCCTGTTCTCGGCGGCGCTGGAGGACGAGACCTGCCCGCCGTCCACGGTGTTCGCCGCCTTCAACGCCTGGGGCCACGACGACAAGGCCATCGAGGTCTACGAGTTCAACGACCACGAGGGCGGCGGCCCCTACCAGGACGCGGCCCGGCTGCGCTGGCTGCGCTCCTACGCCTGACCCCTTCCTTCCGGTCCGACCAGTCGGTACGTTCTGGGTGCCCGGCGCCGCCTCGGCGTGGCCCGGGCTCCCGGCGGACCTGACACGAGGAGGGCCCATGTCCCACGACGAGCCACAGGTGCACGGCCACTGCGACCCACGGTTCACGGCGGTGCGCGACGCCTTCGAGGAGAACTTCCGGCAGCGGGGCGAACTCGGCGCCGCGGTGGCCGTCACGGTCGGCGGCCGGACCGTGGTGGACCTGTGGGGCGGCTGGGCGGACGCGGCGCGCACCCGGCCGTGGGAGCGCGACACGGTGGTGAACGTGTGGTCCACGACGAAGGGCCCGGTCGCCTTGGTCGCCCACGTCCTGGCCGACCGGGGGCTGCTCGACCTGGACGCACCGGTGGCCGTGTACTGGCCCGAGTTCGCGGCGGCCGGCAAGGAGAAGGTGCTGGTACGGCATCTGCTGTCGCACCGGGCGGGCCTCGCGGGGCTGCGCGAGCCGCACTCCTTCGAGGAGCTGTGCGACTGGGAGCTGACGACCCGCCGGCTCGCCGCGACCGAGCCCTGGTGGGAGCCGGGCACGGTGTCCGGGTACCACGCCCTGACGTACGGCTTCCTGGTCGGCGAGGTCGTGCGCCGGGTGACGGGGCTGCTGCCGGGGGCTTTCCTGCGGCAGGAGGTGACCGGCCCGCTGGACATCGACTTCACCATCGGCCTGCCGGAGGCCGAGGCGCACAGAGCGGCCGAACTGGTGCACGCGCCGGCCCCGGAGAACGGCGAACGGGCGGCTGTCTTCGCCCAGTTGGCGCCCGCCGCACTGGCCGCGCTCACCAATCCGCCGGTGGGCGCGGCGCAGGCCAACTCGGCGCGCTGGCGGGCCGCGGAGATCCCGGCCGCGAACGGACACGGCACCGCGCGGGCGGTCGCCGCGCTGTACGGCGTCTTCGCCGGGCGGGGCGCGTTCGGCGGCCGCCGGCTGCTGTCCGCCGAGGCGGCCGAGCGGGTGCGCGAGGGCCAGGGCGCCTGCCGCGATCTGGTGCTCGGGGCGGGACTCGCCCAGGAGACGGAGGCCGGGCTCGGCCTGTGGCTCAGCGGGCCGAACGGCTCCTACGGTCCGCACCCGCAGGCTTTCGGACACGACGGCTTCGGCGGCTCGTGCGGACTCGCGGACCCGGACGCGGGGGTCTCGCTGGGGTACGTGATGAACCGCATGGGCCCGCACATCGCCGACGACCCGCGCAAGAGGGCGCTGGTCGGCGCCCTGTACGACGCGCTGTGACGGCCGGCGCGGGGGTCTCGTTTCGGCCGAACCGGCAGCCCCTGCTTCCCTGCTGGTGTAGACCAATGGTAATCCTGTGGTGACTGAGCGCGAACGACACGTACGTCACCCACAGGAGGGCGCGGCATGGCCCGCACCACCCCGCTCGACCACCCGCACACCACCGACGCGGACGAGCCGCTCTACCAGCGCGTCGCGGCACTGCTGCTGTCCGAACTGACCGGCGGGACCGTCCCGCCCGGCGAACGGCTGCCCAGTGAACGGTACTTGGCCGCGTACTACGGCGTCAGCCGGGAGACCGTGCGGCAGGCACTGGAGGTACTGCGCGACCGTGGACTGGTCGCCACCGACAGGCGCGGCAGCCATGCCACCCTGCCCGGCCCGGTCCCGCGTCCCGCCCAGGCACTGACCTTCCCGGTCGGCGCCGACGGCACGGACCGGGGCGGACCGGCCCGGGCCACGGTGGCCTGGCAGACCCCGCCGCCGCAGCACGCCGCGGCGCTCGGCCTCGCCCCGCACCGGCCGACCCTGGTCCACCGCTACGACTCCGTCACGGCCGACGGACGCGGCCACCGGTCGGCCGTGACGTCCTTCTCGGCGGTGGCGCTGAACGAGGTCGAGGAGCTCGCGCGGTACCGCGACCGAGCCGACGGCACCGCCTCAGCGGAGCTGCGCCGCGTCTACGACTGGATGCGCCGCGCCGGACTCACCCTGCACCACCGTGACTCCATCGTCCGCCCCGACGACGGCCCGTCGATGCGCGTGACGCGGTATGTGCACGACCAGTACGCCCGCCCGCTGGAGATCACCGACCTGGTCGTGGACGCCCAGCAGGAGGCGCTGGTCTACGAGTTCACGCTGCCCGCCGCCGGCTGAGCCGCGCACGACGGCCGGGACCCGTGGAGGCGGGTCCCGGCCGCTCTCACGCCACGGTCAGCGGACCGGGGTGAGGGTCAGGGTCTGCTCGGCGGCGGTGCGGGAGCCACCGACCGGGCTGCCGCCGGTGTCGGTCCAGCCGCGCGGCGGTGTGGTCTCGGCGAGCCGGCCGCGCGTCGCGGACAGGCCGATGACCAGACCGCTGTAGCGGTTGACGAGCCGGTAGCTCCCGGTGGGGGTGCCGTCCGCGGTGCGGCTCGGCACGACGAACCACTGCTGCCCCACGGCGGGCCCGCCCGTCCCGGCCCGGGTCACGACGGGCTTCGCGCCCCAGGCCCGGCCGGAGACGGCGCCGGAGTCGACGCCGAGGAGCCGGCCCGTGGCGGCGTTGGCGACGCGGTAGGAGCCGTCGCCGTCGGCCGTGAAGATCCACGCCTCCCGGCGGGAGCCGGTCGGGGCGGCCAGGGACGTCGTGGTGGCGCCCGCGGCCTGGGCGAGGACGCGTCCGTCACCGCTGGTGATCCGGTAGCCGGCGCCGCTGCGCACCGGTGCGGCCGGGGCGGCGGCGCCGATGGTGACGTCGACGTACTCGCCGTAGGAGCCGTTCGAGCAGCCGAAGGAGCAGTAGGAGCGGAAGGACTTGCCGACGATCTGGCTGCTGGTGCGGTTGGCGGGGTCGAGGAACCAGCGGTACCAGGAGGCGTTGGTGTGGCTGCCGGTGTCGCCGATCAGCCGCCATTTCTGCGAGGCGAGGTCGTCGGTGGCGTAGAACTGCTGGGGCGCGTTGCCGCTCTGGTCGGCGGCCTGCGGTTCACCGATGTAGAGGCCGAGGTAGGCGTTGTAGGTGATGTCCATGACGAACAGGGGGGAGGTGGGCGGCGTCGTGCCCGCGGCGACCTGCTGGGCGGCGGTGCCGGGGGTGGCCGGGTCGTACTCCTGGCCGGGCGGGGTGTAGCCGGTGGGGTGGGCGGGGTCGGCGGGGACCATGTTGCTTTCGCGGCCGCCGGTGCCGGGTTCGCTCCAGGTGCCGTCGTACCACTTGTGCCAGCTGCCGGGCGCCATCTTGCCGGCGATCGGTGCGCGGGCGACGTGGGCGTGGAACGCCTTCCAGCTGCCGCCCTTGTCGACGATGCGGGAGCCGTAGAAGACGTAGAAGTAGCCGGAGGCGGTGTCGGCGTACAGGCGCGGGTCGCCGTCGCCGTAGTGGTATGTCTGCTGCGGGAAGGCGCCGGTGTCGCCGCGTTTCGTGCTGTACGGCGAGGTGATCACGTGGTCTTTGATCGTCCAGGTGCGGCCCTGGTCGTGGGAGACGGCGTAGTCGATGGCGTCGTAGTGCAGTCCGTCGGCGAAGGGCTGGGGGGTGAACTCGTTGTGGACCAGGCCGTACCAGTCGCCGGTGTCCGGGTCGACCCACACGCCGGCGAGGTCGCAGTAGTTGCGCTGGGCGTAGCCGGACCCGGAGGGGGCGTAGGTGGCTTCCTTGCCGGTGGGGCTGTTGTTGCAGCGTGCGGTGGTGTCGTTGTTGCGGTCGGCCGGGTCGGCCGGGTTCACCGCGTCGCTGAGGGCGCTGGAGCGGGTGGCGCTGTCAAGGTCCTTGCCGGTGTAGAAGGTCCACTCGCGGGGGTCGCCGGCGCCGTAGAGGGCGTGTGCCTGCTGGTAGTGGAAGGTGCCGTCCTTGTCGAGGTACGGCGCGGCGGGGGTGTCGTCGGGGTGGGTCCAGGAGCCCTTCGCGCCGACGGTCACCGTGTAGTCCGCGGCGGCGGCCGGGGGGCTCGCCGCCAGTCCGCCGCCGCACAGGGCAAGGACGGCGGCGACGACGGCTGCGGCTCGTCTTGCGGGGGGAGTGGGCACGACTCCTCCTCCTTGAGATCGCTAACATGCGTGGAACAGCTGTAGCGGCCCGAACTATGGCACAGCTTGTTAGCGATGCCAATGGACTGCGCAAGGAGGCCGTCCGCACGGAGGGAGAGATTCAGGCGGTGCGCCGGGCCACGACGGTCCGCACCCGGGGGCTGCCGTCGCGGCGACGACCGAAGGCGGGCAGGGCGTACAGCTCCACCTCGAACCCGGCACGCCGCAACTCCCGTCGCACGTCCGCGAGTCGGAAGGCGCGGTAGTACATCACGAACGGGGGCCGCCACAGCGCGTTGCGGACCCGCATCACCGTGTCGAAGCCGAGCAGCATCCAGTAGGCGGGCTCGGTGGGCCGCGGCGGGGCGACGACCGGGAACGCGAAACGGCCGCCGGGGCGCAGCGCGGCATGCACCTGGGCGAAGAGGCCGGGCAGTTCAGCCGGCAGGAAATGGCCGAACGCACCGAAGCTCACCACGAGGTCGAAGGCCCCGGCGAAGGGCAGGGCGCGGGCGTCGGCGCGCACCCAGGACACGCTCGGCCCGGCCGGCGGTGTGCGGCGCCGCGCGACCTCCAGCATTCCGGCGCTGAAGTCGACGCCGGTGACGCTGCGCCGGCACAGCGGCGCGAGCACCTCGAGCCCGGCTCCGGTGCCGCAGCACAGGTCGAGACCGTCGTCGTAGGGGCCGAGCGGGGCGAGTTGCTCGGCGACGGCGTCGAGGACGGAGCCGGGTGTGCGGAAGGGTGTGTGGTCGAACTTGGGGGCCAGCAGGTCGTAGCCGTGCTCGACGGAGGACAGCGCCTGGACGGCGAGTTCGCGCAGGGTGGGGCCTTCGGGGCGGAACACCGGGTCAGCCTAGAGGAACGCGCTGTTCCAGGACGGCGAGTGCGCGGTCGCACCAGCGCAGGTTCTCCTCCTCGAAGGAGATGCCCGCCATGAGGGTCAGATACGGGCCGATCCGGTCGGCCGCGCGCAGGTACTCCTCCTCGTCGCGGCCGTCGAGCAGGCGCTCACGGACCCGCCGGTAGCGGTCCAGCTTGCCGCGCGCCCAGGACCTGCGCTCCTCGATCAGCGCGCGCGTGGCGTCCGGGTCGGTGCCGTCCATGGCCTGGATCTTGATCAGCAACTCGTCGCGGACGGCCGTGGGCCGGCGGGGCGGCGCGACGGCGAAGGCGCGCAGTTCGGCGCGGCCCTGCTCGGTGAGGGAGAACATCCGCTTGTTCGGGCGGCGCTCCTGCTGGACCAGACGGGCCTCGATCAGCCCGTCGGCGGCGAGGCGGTCCAGCTCGCGGTAGAGCTGCTGGGGGGTGGCGGGCCAGAAGTTGGCGAGCGAGACGTCGAACACCTTGGAGAGCTCGTACCCGGAGGCCTCGCCCTCCAGCAGGGCGGCCAGCACCGCGAACCTCAACGACATGTGGACACGCTAACAGCAGATGACTATTGTCCTCCGCACCTATTCAAATAATTGAGTATGAGGTGATCCCGATGCGTGCGTTCCGCGAGGCGGTCGAGGCGGGCGACCTCGACGCCGTCGAGGCCCTGCTGGCCGACGACGTCGTCTTCACGTCCCCGGTGGTCTTCAAGCCCTACCCCGGCAAGGCCATCACGGCGGCGATCCTGCGCGGCGTCTGGACGGTCTTCGAGGATTTCCGCTACGTCCGTGAACTGACCGGGGCCGACGGGCGCGACCACGCGCTGGTCTTCACCGCCCGGGTGGGCGACCGCGAGCTGACCGGCTGCGACTTCATCCACGTCGACGACCAGGGACTGATCGACGAGTTCACCGTCATGGTGCGTCCGCTGTCGGGCGCGCAGGCACTGGCGGCCGCGATGGGCGCCAAATTCGACGACATCGCCGCCGATGCCGCGGCTCGGTCGGTCTGACCTGCCGCGACAGCTTTCCGGAATAGCCCGGGGCGTCACCGCGTTGTGCGTGGTGGCGCCCTTTGCCGTTGCTTCACGGACATCCGGTGCTACAGTGCGAACAGCACTGCGACAGTGCGAGTCGCACTGGTCCACGCCCCGTCGAGGGCGTCGGTGCACATTCCTCTCCTTCCGCGCCTTCCTCCGCAGTTCACCTGATTCAGGTGTCTCTTTCCCGCCGAGGCGCGACGTCTCCGCCGCCGGGCCGCGCTCTTCCGCGCCCCCCGTTCCGCGGCATCTCCCCTTCTCTTCCGCTGTCTCACATCGGCCTCCGCGAAAGGACCGAACCCCCATGACCACCACACTCGAACGCCCCTTGGCGCCCCAGCAGCCCCCGTCCGACCTGCTCGTCGGCGGTGTCCTGGACATCGACGGCAACGGGAAGGGGCACCTGCGCGCCGCCCACCTCCTGCCCGCACCCACCGACCCGCCCGTCGCCCCCGCCCTGATCCGCCGGTACGGCCTGCGCAAGGGCGACCATGTCGAGGGCGTGCGCGGCGGCCGGCAGGGCCTGACCGAGGTGCGGCACGTCAACGGCCGTACGCCCGAAGAGGCGCGCAGGCGCCGTGACTTCAACCGGCTGACCCCGCTGCACCCGCGGGGGCGGCTGCGGCTCGAACACCCGGCGGCCGGGGCCGCCGGACGGGTCGTCGACCTGTTCGCCCCCGTCGGCAAGGGCCAGCGCGGGCTGATCGTCGCCCCGCCCAAGACCGGCAAGACCGTACTGCTCCAGCAGATCGCGGCGGCGATCGCCGGCAACCACCCGGAGTGCCGCCTGATGGTGCTGCTGCTCGACGAGCGGCCCGAGGAGGTCACCGACATGCGCCGCTCGGTGCGCGGCGAGGTGTACGCCTCGACGTTCGACCGCTCACCCGCCCAGCACATCCAGCTCGCCGAGCTGGTGATCGAGCGGGCCAGGCGGCGGGTGGAGGACGGCGAGGACGTCGTGCTCCTGCTCGACTCGCTCACCCGGCTGTGCCGGGCCCACAACCACGCGGCCTCCGCCGGCGGGCGCACCCTCAGCGGCGGTGTCGACGCGGCGGCGCTCCAGGGGCCCAAGCGATTCTTCGGCGCCGCCCGGCTGGCCGAGGAGGGCGGCTCGCTCACGATCCTCGCCACCGCCCTCGTCGAGACCGGCTCGCGCGCCGACGACCTGTTCTTCGAGGAACTCAAGAGCACCGGCAACATGGAGCTGCGGCTGGACCGCGAAGCGGCCTCCCGCCGCCTCTTCCCCGCCGTCGACCTGCCCGCCTCGGGCACCCGGCGCGAAGAACTCCTGCTGGACTCCGACGAGTTGACGGCCGTGCGCGGCCTGCGCCGGGCCCTCGCGGCGCAGAACGGGCCGGCGGGACTGCAGACGCTGCTCCAGCGGCTGCGCGAGACACCCGGCAACGCGGCGTTCCTGCGCCGCGTCCAGCCCACGCTGCCGTCGGACCGACGGCCCGCGGAGAGCTCGTGAGCGGCGAGGAGTGCGGCATACGGGTGCACGCGTGACCCGTTCGGCCCGGGCAGAAGGGGGGAATCTCCCGAGCATTCCTAGGTTGATCGTATGACCATCGGATTTCCTTCCCGGGTTGCCCTGTCGACCTGTGCGCTCACGGTGGCGGGCGTCCTCGCCCTCTCCCCCGCCGCGGCCGCCGCCTCGGGCGGAGCGCAGCCCACGCCCGGCGGCCCGCGGGCGGCACAGCCCTCCGTCCTCCAGGCGTACGGCACCCAGGTACGGCTGCGTGGCGGCGCTCCCCGTCTGCCGGACGTCTCGGCGCTGTCGTGGCTGGTGGCCGACGCCGGCACCGGCGAGGTGCTCGCCGCGCACGACGCGCACCGCAAGCTGCCCCCGGCCTCCACCCTGAAGACGCTTTTCGCGCTGACGGTGCTGCCCGCCCTGCCGGCGAACCAGGAACACCGGGTCAGCGAGGAGGAACTCGCCGGGATCGGGCCGGGCAGCAGCATGGTGGGGGTCGCCGAGGGCCAGACGTACACCGTCGCCGACCTGTGGCGCGGCGTCTTCCTCAACTCCGGCAACGACGCCGTGCACGTGCTGGCCGCGCTCAACGGGGGCTGGTCGGCCACGGCCGCGCAGATGCAGGCCAAGGCCCGCGCCCTCGGTGCCCGCGACACACACGTCGTCTCCCCCGACGGCTACGACACGCCCGGCCAGGTCTCCTCGGCGTACGACCTCGCGGTGTTCGGGCGGGAAGGGCTGCGCAACCCCGAATTCGCGCAGTACTGCGGCACGGCCGAGGCCAGCTTCCCGGGCGGCAGCGGTTGGTCGTACGGCATCCGCAACACCAACCGGCTGCTCACCGGCGCCGACGGGGTGGAGGCCTACCCGGGGCTGATCGGCGTCAAGAACGGCTACACCAGCCAGGCCGGCAACACGCTGGTCGCCGCCGCCCGGCGGGGCACCCGCACGCTCGTCGTGACGGTGATGAACCCTCAGACGGGCGGCGGGTTCGCCGTCTACGAAGAGGCGCGCGCGCTGCTGGACTGGGGATTCGGCGCGGCCGGTCGGGTCGATCCGGTCGGCTCCCTGGACAACGCCGCACCCGGCACCCCGCCGCCGCACGGGCCGCACGCCTCACCCGTCGCCGCCGCCGTTTCCGCGCCCGCTCCGGGTTCGCGGAGCGGATTCGGCTGGGCGGACGCGGCCGCGGTCGCCTCCGCCGCAGCCGCGGGTGCCGCGACGGTCGCGCTGTCGCTGCGCGCCAAGAAGCGCGCCGCCGCGCGCGGATGACCGTACGGCAGCCACAGCAGCAGACCGAGCGTGATCCACGTGTAGGCGTTGGAACCGGCGAAGGCGGCCACGCCGGACGCGTCGTGGGCCCACAGCCAGACCACGCTGGTGCACAGCACCGCGTACAGGGCGCCCGCCACACGTGCGTGCCCGGCACGCAGCAGCACCGCGAAGGACGGCAGCAGCCACACCAGGTGGTGCACCCAGGTGATCGGGCTGACCAGGCACGCGGCGAGACCGGTCAGCGCGAAGGCGGCCGGCCAGTCCCCCGCGGCCGCCGCCCGGCGCGAGCGCCACGCCCACACGCCGAGCACGGCCACGACGGCGAGCGCCCACACCCCGCGCTGCGGCTCCCCGAGACGCGCCAGGACGCCCTGCACCGACTGGTTGGAGACGTAGTCGAGACGGCCCACGCGCGAGGTGTCCCACATCGCCTCGGTCCAGTAGAAACGGGACGGGCCGGGTGCGACGAGAGCCGCCAGGGCCGTCGCCGCGAGGGCGACCGCCGTCGCGACGGCCGCGGCGCGCCACCGGCGGCCGAGCAGGAGCAGGCCGATGAAGAGCGCCGGCGTGAGCTTGATCGCCGCCGCGAGCCCGATCCCGGCACCGGCGAGCACGGCGGCCCGGCCCCCTCGGCTCCCGGCTTCGCCCGCGCCTTGCCCTCGGTCGCGGGCGCAGGCCGGCAGCCAGGCGTCGGCAAGGACCAGGGCCAGCAGGAGGAGGTTGACCTGGCCGAAACTCACCGTGTCGCGCAACGGCTCGAACAGGGCGAGACCGCACAGGATCAGGCCCCAGCCGAACCAGCCGGGACGGCGCCACGCCCGGCCCGCCAGTACCCGCAGCACGACCGCCAGCGCCACCGCGTCCAGTAGCAGCGCCCCGGCGAGGGCGGCGGGGCGGCCGAGCAGCGCCATGGGCAGCATGGCGACCGCCGCGAACGGCGGGTAGGTGAAGCCGTACGCCGTGCCCGGCACCCGGTAGTCGTAGACCTGCCCGTCATGGTGGACCCAGGTGTGCACGGCGCCGTAGTAGACCCGCAGGTCGAACCAGTCGCGCAGCAACGGCACCGTCGCGGTGAACACCGTCACCACGGCGGCGACGGCGAGGAGAAGGATCAGCCGGCCGCGGTCGGTGGCAGGGGTGGGGAACGGCGGGCGGGGGCGGTAGTGCTCGCTCGGCCGGCTCATGCGGTGCGCTCCAGCGCCGGGAGCTGGGCGACCTGGCGGACGTGGAACAGCACGGCCAGGGCCAGTGCCCCGCCGCAGACGGCCAGGAGGAGCTGGCCGGTGTCGGCCGGGCCGCCGCCGGGCAGGACGGCGAGCGCGAGCACCGCCGCGACGGCCGCCGTCCGGTGCCGGACCGGGGCGCTGGGCGCCGCGGCCGCGATGACGAACAGGCCCCACAGGGCGTACCAGGGGCGGATCGCGGGCCCGAACGCGGCCACCGCGGCCAGACTCAGGCCGAGGGCGTACACCGGGCGTGGCCGCCATCGCCACCATATGGCGGCGAGGGCGACCGCGGTGACGGCCAGCCCGAGCGTGTGCCAGGCCGGCACCGCGAGCGGGGCGAGATCGCTGCCGAGCCGGTCGAGCAGCGCGCCGGTCGCGCGGCCCAGCAGGCTGGTCGGGGCCCAGTTCTGCGCGGAGACCGGAGTGTCGAGCGCGCCGATCCAGCCGTAGCCGGTGCCCGCTACGGCCGTCGCCACCACGGTCGCCGCCACGGCCGCGGCCAGCGTCGACAGCGTGGCCGGCAGCAGGCGGCGGCCCGCACGGACCTGGAGGACCACGACCGCGGCCAGGCCCAGCAGGGCGGGTGCCTTGACCAGGGCGGCGAGCGTGATCAGTACGGCGCCGGCCAGCGGGCGGCGGCCCAGCGCGGCGACCAGGCCGAGGCCCAGCAGGCCGAGCATGAGGGCGTCGTTGTGGGCGCCTGCCACCAGGTGCAGCAGGACCAGCGGGTTCAGCGCGCCCAGCCACAGCGCGGCGGCCGGATCGGCGCCGCCGGCGCGGGCCAGCCGGGGCAGCGCGGCCGCCATCAGGGCGACGCCGAGCAGCGCCAGCAGCCGCATGCCGAGCAGCCCGGCGGGCAGGTGACCCCGGGTCAGCCCGGACAGCCCGGAGGCCGCCGCGAGGAACACCGGCCCGTACGGCGCGCCGGTGTGCCGCCACAGCGGGGCCACCTCGTCGGCGAGCGGGCCGCCGAGCAGGGCGGGGCCGTGGGTGTAGACGTCGAGATGGGCGTCGACCATGGCGCCTTGGGCGAGGTAGCTGTAGACGTCACGGCTGAACAGCGGCGGCGCGAGGAGCAGCGGGGCCGCCCAGACCGCCAGGACCAGCAGCAGGGCGCGCGGGGACGGCGGGCGCGGCCCGTGCACCAGCCGGCCCAGCTGGGCCCACGCGGCGATCAGCAGGACGACACCGAAGTACACGCCGACCAGCCCGAGCGCCGCCCGCGCCGAGGTCGGCGCGGGCAGGTCCGGCATCGGCAGGGCGCCCGCCGTCTCCCCGCCCAGGGCGAGGAAGGCGGTACCGGCCAGGCCGAGCACCTGGCAGCGACGCAGATCGACGGGAAAAGCCATGGCCAGCACCGGGCCAGCCTGTCGAGACCGGATGGCCGCAAGGCGACACTCCGGCCTCGGGACGGCGGCTTGCGTGTGGACGGCGTGTGAGCGGGGGGCGTCCCGCGCGGGCGGGAGGAGAGGGAGGGAGGGAGGGAGGGAGGGAGCGGGGTGGTGGTCTGAGGGGTGGGTGGTGGCCTGATCGGGATCGGGGGCCCCGGAGGGATCGGGTGGCGCCCCAGGGGGCGTGGTGGCCCGATCGGGATCGGGGCGCCCCGGGGGGATCGGGTGGCGCCGCAGGGGGGTGTGGTGGCCCGATCGGGATCGGGTGGCGCCCCGGGGATCGGGGGCGGCCCGCACGGGGCGGGTGCGGGCCTCAGAACACCGACAGGCCCGTGAGCGTGGTGAAGCGGTCCAGCGCCGCCACGCCCGCGACGGAGTTGCCCCGTTCGTCCAGGCCCGGGCTCCAGACGCACAGCGTGCAGCGGCCGGGGACGACGGCGATGATGCCGCCACCGACGCCGCTCTTGCCGGGCAGGCCGACGCGGTAGGCGAAGTCGCCCGCCGCGTCGTACGTGCCGCAGGTCAGCATGATCGCGTTGACCTGCTTGGCCTGGCTGCGGGTGAGCAGCCGGGAGCCGTCGGCGCGGATGCCGTGGCGGGCGAGGAAGCCGGTCGCCAGGGCCAGATCGGCGCACGAGGCGCTGATCGAGCACTGGCGGAAGTACTGGTCGAGCAGTTCGGGCACCGGGTTGTCGATGTTGCCGTACGACGCCATGAAATGCGCGAGAGCGGCGTTGCGGTCGCCGTGCGCGGACTCCGAGGCGGCGACCTCCTCGTCGAAGGCGAGGTCGTGGTTGCCGCTCTCGGCACGCAGGAAGGCCAGGAGTTCCGCTGCCGCGTCGCCCGTACGGGTGTACAGGCGGTCCGTGACGACGAGGGCACCGGCGTTGATGAACGGGTTGCGCGGGATGCCGTTCTCGTACTCCAGCTGCACCAGGGAGTTGAACGGGTTGCCGGAGGGCTCCCGGCCCACGTGTTCCCACAGTTCGTCGCCCTCGCGGGCGAGGTCCAGGGCGAGGGTGAAGACCTTGGTGATGGACTGCGTGGAGAACGGCTCACGCCAGTCCCCCACGCCGTACACCGTGCCGTCCGGCTCCGCCACGGCCATGCCGAAGCGGCGCGGGTCGCGGGCCGCCAGCGCCGGGATGTAGTCGGCGGGGCGGCCGCGGCCGGGGGTGTGCTCGATCTCCTCGGCGATGCGCTCCAATACCGGCGCGAAGGTCTGCGACGACGTCATGATCGACATTCTCCCTCCGGGGCGGTCGCGGTGCGCCTGGGGGCTGGGCGGTGGTGGTTCGGGGGGCGGGTGTCGTGTCAGGCCACCGGGGCCGCGTTGCCCGCCACCACCTCCGGGCGGAGCAGCGCGGCCAGGCGGTCCGCGGGGAGCAGGCCCTTCTCCAGCACCAGTTCGGCGACGCCCCGGCCGGTCGCGAGGGCCTCCTTGGCGATGTCCGTCGCCGCCGTGTAGCCGATGTGCGGGTTGAGGGCGGTGACCAGGCCGATGGAGTTCTCCACCGTCGCGCGCAGGCGCTCCGTGTTGGCGGTGATCCCGTCGACGCAGCGGTCGGCGAGGGTGACGCAGGCGCGCTCCAGGTGCGTGATCGACTCCGAGAGGGAGTGGAGGATGATCGGCTCGAACGCGTTCAGCTGGAGCTGGCCGGCCTCTGCGGCCATGGTGATGGCGACGTCGTTGCCGATCACCTCGAAGGCGACCTGGTTGACGACCTCGGGGATCACCGGGTTCACCTTGCCGGGCATGATCGACGAACCCGCCTGTACCGGGGGCAGATTGATCTCGCCCAGGCCGGCACGCGGGCCGGAGGAGAGCAGGCGCAGGTCGTTGCAGCTCTTGGACAGCTTGACGGCGATGCGCTTCAGGACGCCGGACATCTGGACGAAGGCGCCGCAGTCCTGGGTGGCCTCCACCAGGTTGGCGGCGGTGACGAGCGGCAGGCCGGTGATGTCGGCGAGGTGGCGGCGGGCGGCCTCGGCGTAGCCGGTGGGGGCGTTGAGTCCCGTGCCGATGGCCGTGGCGCCGAGGTTGATCTCATGGATCAGCTCGACGGCCTCGGCGAGACGGCTGCGGTCCTCCTCGATCATGACCGCGTACGCCGAGAATTCCTGACCGAGCGTCATCGGGACCGCGTCCTGCAACTGGGTACGGCCCATCTTGAGTACGTCACGGAACTCCACGGCCTTGCGGGCGAAGGCGTCCTGGAGGACCGACATCGCCTTGAGCAGTCCGCGCACCGCGAAGACGGTCGCGATCTTCACGGCGGTGGGGTAGACGTCGTTGGTCGACTGGCCGAGGTTGACGTCCTCGTTGGGGTGCAGGTGGGTGTACTGCCCCTTGGCGTGGCCGAGCAGTTCGAGCGCGCGGTTGGCGACGACCTCGTTGGCGTTCATGTTGGTCGAGGTGCCGGCACCGCCCTGGATGACGTCGACGACGAACTGGTCGTGCAGCTTGCCGGCGCGGATGTCCTGGCAGGCGGCGATGATCGCGGCGGCCTTCTCGGGGTCCAGCAGGCCGAGTTCCTCGTTGGCGCGGGCGGCTGCCTCCTTGACGGCGGCGAGGGCGTCGACGAGGTGGGGGTAGGTGGAGATGGGGGTGCCGGTGATGGGGAAGTTCTCGGTGGCGCGGAGGGTGTGGACGCCCCAGTAGGCGTCCGCGGGGATGTCGCGGTCGCCGAGGAGGTCGTGTTCGGTGCGGGTGGTGACGGTGCGGGTGGTGACGGTCGTCATGGGGGTCTCTTTCGTGGGTGGGTGCGGGAGTGGGTGCGGGTTTGTTTGTGGCTGGTCGCGCCGTTCCCCGCGCCCCTTTTTTGCCTGCGGCGCCTGGTCGTGTTCTGGGTGCGGGTGCGTGGGGGCTGGTCGCGCCGTTCCCCGCGCCCCTTTTGTGCCTGGGGCGGCCCGTTGCGGTGCGTGGTGGGCTGGTGTCGCGCCAACGGTGCGTTGTGGGTCGGGGCCGGGGTGGGGGGTGTCCGTCCTCGGTCCGGCCGGCCGTTCCCGACGAGTGCGCCGTTGCCCGGTGCCGGCCGCTGCGGGCGGACACCCCCCACC